>JBIKVL010000240.1:0-6410 GCA_044356875.1 Pirellulaceae bacterium
GCGGAGGCGAGCGGTGCGGTGGACGCGAACGGCGCGGCGGAAGTGAACGGCGTGGCGGAAGTGGGCGATGCTTTTGAAGCGGGGGACGCTGCGGAAGCGGGCGGCTCTACCGAGACGGAGCGTGTCGCAGGCGAGGCTGTCGACGGCGATATCCCGGCGGCGGTGGATGGCGGCGCGGCGGGTGTCGTGAAGAAGACGCCGGTGTTCAATCGCTTACCGCTCGACGTTTACCTGGATTGGCTGGCGAGCAATCTCGTGGGTCTGGCGAGTGACGATCCCGAGTTGGAAACGCCGGCGTTGAGGTTGCCCAAGCAGTTGCCGGAGGCTTGGTTCCGCTACGGCCTGAACGCGGCGAACTGGAAAGAGGCGGTGCGAACGATCTCGCGTCGATTCCGCTGGTTGGAGCGGACCGCTTCCGCGATGCGCCGCGACTGTCGGCGGTTCGTGGCGGATTCGGGTCCACCGCCAGGATAGCCGCGCGGCCGACCGGGCCAATGGTCCCGCGCTCTGACCATGCGGGAAGAGGCCCACCGTTCGCAACTTCAGAGCCTCGAATGCTCTTCAAAAAAGCTGTCGGCGAACAGCTCTGGGGATTGCTGCGCGCGTTCTGACCTCGGACTCGCAAGACAGCTCGCTAAATCCCTTCTACAGAGGGATTGTATGTTAATTTGGGCTGACGTTGGGCGTTTCGGACCCCGGTCTCCCCTCTTCGGCGTGTCGATGGGAGGTTGAAGACGCGTCGGTGGCAGGTTGAACGCCACCGTTTGCCCCTCAATCGCCATGGCCCACGGCTGAAACCCGCGAGGACTATGGCCTTGCCGGGCGGCCACGGGCCAAGAACGAATCAGCAATAGACTGTCTTTTTTTGGTGGCGATTTGGGCCAGCGGGCGATTCGCAGGCGGTTTCTGACCTCGGCAGCTTGGAACGCGAGATTGGCAACCTTATTCCCTGTAACCACTTATGTATCGGAACGGCCGTTCCATCTCCCACGCCGGAGAGGCTGCTGAGTCAACGACATCGGCTCGCTCGCCAGTAGCTTCATCGACCAAACCAGGCAACGAATGCTGGCCGAGAAACCGCTCGCCCAGGCGGATAATCTACAAAAGACAGTCTATTGACTCTTTCATAGCGGCTTGGCGGCCCGGCGGCGGCCCAGCGGAGGCCCGGGGCCCAGCGGAGGCGTAGTGGCCGGGAGGTCAAGCAGCCAAGCGGCGCAGAGACGCGTTGCCATTGGCAACGATCATCGAATTGGGAGCCGCCGCGACGCTCTGCCCTGGCTTTTTTGTCACTGCCCCTTCGGGGAGTTGGGACGGTCGGATTACGTCGAAGGGGCCCCAAAGAACCACCAACCCCGCAGAAAACGGCCATGAGTCAAGGAACTGCCCTGCCCCGAGGCGGCAAAACAGGTCAGCCCAGGGCAGAGCGACGCGGCGCAGCCGCAGTGCGCCGCCCCGGGTAAACGGCCAACCCCGCACGTGAGGCACCCTGAAGGGGCGAGACAAATGGGCCGCAAACGCGTCACAAGCGCCCGGTGACACACAAAATCATGCGTCGAGAATGTCCGAATGCCAACATCACGCGGAAAGTGACCGATTACTCGCGGCTTCTCTTTTGGGAAGTTATTTTCGGTCTCCCCTTAGCCGAACGCGGCCACGGCTTCCGCCTCTTCGGCGTGGATGGAGAAGAGCTTGTCGAGGCGTAGCACCTTGATGACTTCGTGGATGTCGCGCCGCAGGTTGGACAGGCGGACGGTTCCTTTGATGGCCCGGCACTTGCGGTCAAGCTTGATCAGGTTGTTGATCGTCGCGCTCGAGAGGAACTCGACGTTCGCGAAATTCAGCACGAGCGACTTCCGCTGATCGCGATCCACCAGCGAGAACAGTTCTTCGCCCAGTTCGTCGATCACCGACGGGTCGATGATCTTCTTGTCCTTGAATTGCACGACCGTGACCGACCCAACCTCGGTAAGTAGAATCCGATGATAGAGCGACATTCGAAAACTCCGACCGTCTAACGCGAGCGAGGGTGGCGGAAAGTCAAACAGTTTAGGCCGTTCGAACGGCTTGTCAAATGGAGATGCGGCGCGGAAGGCATTGGGAACGGTCGAATTCAAAAGGGGCCGACCCCCACAGGTGTGTCCGTGGTACCATACCCGGGGCTATGGCCTTATCCGAGTCTTCGGCGAACGTCGCCACCTGAACTGACTTGTTGGCGACCACTGCGCCATCCTCGCAGCGACGACCGCAGCGAATAGCCGACAAATCGAAGCCCCACAAGCTGGCTAGGAATGCCAAATCATGCATGCCTCAGAAACCACGATTCGCAAACTGATCGAGGGCTCCAAGCAGTACGTCATTCCCTTGTTTCAACGGCCCTATTCGTGGAAGCAAAAGCACTGGTTGACCCTTTGGCAGGATGTCGTCGATTTGGTCGATGCCCCCAAAGCCCGGCCACACTTTTTTGGCTCTACGGTGACAGCACCGGCCCGAAGCATTCCGCAAGGGGTGGGCAAGTGGCTACTCATCGACGGCCAGCAACGCCTCACCACCACACAGTTGTTCCTCGCCGCCATTCGGGATTCCGCGATAGACGTTCAGGCGGAAAGCCTCAATGCGAACGGCGAAAAGCTCACGGCCGCTGACCTCATCCGCAACTTTTTACTAATGCGGATTCACGTCAACGAATAGCAAAGCGTTTTGATCAGTAATGGAGGCCGATTCAAGAGGCGTTAGATGATCAACTCACCGAATTCGTGCGGCACTACCTAATGAAGGAAGGTAAGATAGTCAAGTCCGCCGATCTCTACTTCGAGTTGAAGGACCAGCTTAGCAATGCCTTGCCTGACGAAACAAAGCATTTTCTCGCTGACTTGCACCGTCATGGCATGTACTACGCTCGATTCACCAAGCCAGGGAGGTACGAAACCAACCATGAAATTGCCGCGTCGCTCGACCGACTCCTAGTAATCGAGGCCACCGTGGCGTATCCGTTGTTATTGCGAGTCTTTGATGCGGCACATCAAGGGTCTTTAACCCATGCTCAGTTACTCGAAGTTTTGGAAATCCTCGAGTCGTTCCTCATCCGCCGGTCGGTATGCGGCTATCCGTCGAACCAGTTGCGGAAGATCCTCCCGCCGATCTTCGACGCAGTGGGCGGTCCCAGCGAGTCGTTCGTCGCGGGTATCCGCGAGCAACTTGGGGAAAACGATGCCCTGATGACAAGACCTTTTACGACGCCTTGATGACCCAACCGCTATACACTACCGCTAAGCGGGGCACCCGGCTTCGAATCATGTTGGAACGCCTTGAAGAATCGTTCGAGCATAAAGAGCCTGCCGATACTACTCAGGCACAAATCGAGCACATCATGCCGCAAACGCTTACGCCCGAGTGGGTCGGGGAACTGGGAAACAACGCCAAAGAACATCACGCGAGACTGCTTCACACTATCGGTAATCTCACGCTTACCTGTTATAACCCCGATCTCTCCAATCGGCCTTACGGTGAGAAGCGTGAACTGCTGCGAAACAGCCACTTTGAATTGAACCGTCACTTTGATACGGCCGAACGATGGACACCCAGCGCCATCGAAGCCCGGGCCAAGTCGCTCGCCGATCGGGCTTTGACCGTTTGGGGGGATGTCGGTCGCGAGGGTGTAGCTCCGACAGATGCGTTTTTTGGCAAGCGGAAACCGGTAGCCGTTCGCTTCCAAGGTCAAGTTCACCCGATTCGTACTTGGAAGGAGGGCACGGTCAAGTTGGTCGAGCTGATCGAGGCGGCGCGTCCGGGCACGCTTAACTCACTGGTCACCAAGGGAGAACTGTCAAGCGAGCTTTCCGCGGATCCAGCTAGATTCCCCCGATCAAAGGCGTTCGTGGGTGGTATCTACATCAACACCCATGCTTCGGTGAACGAATTGCAGCATCGACTAAGAAAAATCGCAGAGCGTGCTGGAATCAAGGAGTCGGACTACGGCTTCGTCGCGTCGGATGACACTCATTCGTCGTGACGGATCCACAATGCTCTTCCCATGGATCGTCACACACGCGCCTGTGCCTCGCCCCCCTAACATCATGCTCGGGGCCTCCGAGCAGCAATCCTTTGTGTCCTTCTGGGTTTCCTGTGGGTCGCCATTTCAGGAGTCGCAGGGTGCGGCTATCGCCGCGCCGGATTGCGCCGTGGCTCGGAAGTCGGGCGAGGCACAAATCTTCGGCGGCACTCACATGAATCCCGGCTGGAACCAACCCATTGTCGTTCGCCAATCCGGGCCTTGATCATACGACCCAGGTTTAGCCACCACGAAGGTCACGAAGGTCACGAAGAAAGAATCCGACGAATTCTCCAATCGCGTGACCAGGTGTGCGATCGAGGTTGACCGGTAACTTGGGCCGGGACGAAATCGATTTATGGAATATTGAACGGTATTGGCGGTAAACGAAGGAACACCACCGCCGTCATATGGCCGAGACGCCGGCTCGGCTGGCTACCGGAAGCGGCGGTAGTGCCAGTAGGGTGCCGCTGGCGAACTCGCATTGGGCCGATTTGGCGGGATGACTAGTCGAAAGGGATCGAGAAGTCGCTGCCACGTTGTCCGTTTTGTCCAACGGAGAGCGGGCGGGAAGCCACATTGCACCGGATTCCCGGACGGATTAGCTCACGGAGCCACAGAGGCACGGAGAGGCAGGAGAACGAGATTGGGACGTTGATCGTCTTCGATCGACTGGGAAGGTCCAAGCTTCGATGAAGGGATTTCGGACTCAATCGATCGTCGAATGGAAGGCCAGTGTGGAACATAGAATGGCATCATGCGAGTCGTCAACGCTCAGCGATGAATCCCTTCTTTCTCCGAGGCTATGTGGCTCTGTGAGAACCAAAACAAGTGCGCGAACCAAGCCACGCATGAACGAGCCGATTCTTGAAAGGGAACGTCACCAGCGACCGCCCGGTGACCGTGGCGATCCCAACGTCCGCAGGCTAAGTCGGGATGAAACAGACAAACTGTGGGAACTGCAAAGACAACCCATCGCCGCCTAAAAATGCTTCATACAGATCCCCGTTTCCGTGATCGGCCATTCCACGGTGCGACTCGGACTCATCCGTCTGTTGCGATTACGCAACCGTGCAATGACCTTGGATCGATTCCTAAATGGGTTGCGTCCCTGAAGCGCCGGACCGGCCCATCGTAGTTCCCGTTCGTTGGTTACGTCAACGCTTTGCCAAGACTCGGCGAACATCGATTTCTACCGACGCTGGTGACGGTATTCGTCGCTCGTTGATCGATCTTGGCGGCTTCTGCCATTTTTTTTTTGAGAATGCGTTTTCGTCGGGCTTATCTCGCGACGCGATTTTCCTGCAGCCGAGCTGTCGGCGACGGCTCGCGTGGCGCTACCAATCCGCGAGCGGAGCGGCGTAAGCCGCCCGGCACGCCAGCAGCTCGATGCACACCACCAAAGCACGCCGCGACACAAACGGCTTTGGCAACGGGGTAACACGATGGCGCACCGCTGCCGGGCGGCTTACGCCGCTCCGCTAAAAATGCGCGCGTTGACCGACGGCTCGCGTGGACCCACCAATCCGCGAGCGGAGCGGCGTAAGCCGCCCGGCACGCCAGCAGCTCGATGTCCACCACCAAACGATGACGCGATACAAAGGTTTTGGGCGACGGGGCCACACGATTGAGCACCGCTGCCGGGCGGCTTACGCCGCTCCGCTAATTCGTTGACCGCCGCCGTTGTTTACCGCCGAGCCGTCGACGACGGCTCGGTTGGCACAGCGAAGAGCCAAAAGCGGCTTGGCTCGGCAGGGTCGCAGTCGTTGTCGGAACCGACCACCAGCAGCCGGCGGCCGTCAGCGAGCAAGGGTCCACGCGCCAGGCCTTCGATCTTCTCGGGGAATGAGGCGCCCGCCAGCTTCCACTGCGGGTCCAAGAGGTCGATAAGCACCCGTTTCGCGATCGGTTTCACGCCGGTCGGCACTCCACGTGGCGGCAGACGCTCGATGCCGGCGATGTTCGAAGCGCCGGCCAGATCGCAGATCATGATTTTCTTGAATCGTGCCTCGATCCCAGGCGCGTCGTCACGCTCGATCACCAAGAAGTGACGCTCGTCCCATGCCAAGAGCTCGTTCAGCCCGTTGCCGGGCAGGTCGAGCGGATAAAGAAACTCCCGCGGAACGACACTCGCCGATGTTGATGTCGCGTCGCTCTTGCCCTTGGCGACCTGGGCCAGCGGCAGTTCGAGCAACCGGCACGAGACGCCGTGAAACGCCAGGCTTTCCCGCTCGCTGTCCTGGATGAGTGGCCGTTGGGCGAGCGCGAGCAAGCGATCGCCCGCGAACGTGGTGGCGAGCCCTTCGAATCCGCCGTTGGCTCGACGCCCGGTGGCGTTGAAAGTGTTTTCATCGTCGCGGGC
>JBIKVL010000241.1:0-6370 GCA_044356875.1 Pirellulaceae bacterium
CTCTCTCGACGGCACGCCAACATGCATAACGTCAACGCTGAAGATCTCGTTGTTCGCACCCTTGGCAATTGCCGCATCGACTCGCCCTTGATGCCGCTTATCGCGGATCGCATGCCCACCTATAATAATGTGGATGAAAACGACCGTGTGCTGTTCGACGACACCCGCGGCGCGATCCTCAACCGCGGAATGCAACTGAACGATCTTCCGGGCTTCGAACCGGCCGGCGCGCGGCGGAAGATTTTCTTCGACCCGTCCAAGACCCGCGTGGGCATCGTCACTTGCGGCGGACTGTGCCCTGGTTTGAACGATGTCATCCGCGCTATCGTCTTGGAACTGCACTTCCATTACGGCGTGAAAAAGATTTACGGTTTCCGCAACGGCTATCAAGGTTTCATCGCGAAGTATCAGAGGAGCGTCATCGACCTTTCACCCGAAGTCGTCGGCCGGATCAACGAACTGGGGGGATCGATTCTCGGCACTTCGCGCGGCCAACAGGACGCCGAGGAGATTGTCGACTGTTTGGAGCGAATGAACATCAACATCCTCTTTGTCATCGGCGGCGACGGCACGCTCCGTGGGGCGATGAAGATCAGCGAAGTGATCAGCAAACAGGGTGGGCGGATCGCGGTCGTCGGGATACCGAAAACGATCGACAACGACATTATGTTTATCGACCAGAGCTTCGGCTTCCAGACGGCGTTTTCCGTGGCGGCCGAGAGTATCGCCGCCGCGCATGTGGAAGCGACCGCCTCTCCGAATGGCGTCGGGCTCGTGAGATTGATGGGGCGGCATTCGGGCTTTATCGCCTGTTACGCGAGCCTTGCCCGCTCCGATGTCAACTTCGTGCTCATCCCCGAAGTCCCGTTCGAACTGGACGGCGAACGCGGGCTGCTGGCGTGCTTGCGGAAGCGGCTCGAGGCGAGTTCGCATGCGGTGATTGTCGTCGCCGAAGGCGCCGGCCAAGATCTTTTCAAGGGCGGCTCGCATGGAACCGACGCGTCGGGCAACACGAAACTGCAAGACATTGGCGTCTATTTGCGGCAAAGAATCACCGACTATTTCGCGGCTCAGGGCATGGAGCTCAATCTCAAGTATATCGACCCGAGTTACAATATCCGCAGCGTGCCAGCGAACCCGTATGACTCTGTGTATTGCATTCGGCTGGCTCACAACGCCGTACACGCGGCGATGAGTGGCCGCACGGAAATGGTCGTCGGCCGATGGCATGGCCGCTTTGTGCATGTTCCCATGGCGTTGGCTATCCGCGAGCGAAACCAAGTCGACCCCGACGGCGATCTGTGGATGTCCGTGTTGGAGTCCACGGGCCAGCCGAAGCACCTTCGAGACCGGCCGGCTTGACGCGGGATTCGCTTTTCGGTGCAATCGGCGACCCTGGATCACTTCGAGCATGATCAATTCTCAATCCATTGACACCTGTTAGTGGCAGCGGGGAAGATCGCGTGGCGTTGGTTCGACGCGTTCCTCGGTCGCCGCCGCGTCGACGGCGTTGTCGGCGTCGGCCGCCGACAACGAGTGCTCCTGCCGCAGGTGTGCGTACAGCAGTTCCATGCCGGCCGCCGTCAACGAGAACTCTTGCCCACACTGCGGACAGACTTTGACTTTCATGCTGGCAAAGTTTCCCATTCACCTTGCAAGGAAACGTAAAACAGGCTGAAATCTGTTCTTCGCGGGCCTGTAGCTCAATGGTCAGAGCAGGGGACTCATAATCCCTTGGTTGGGGGTTCGAATCCCTCCAGGCCTACTCGACGGAAGTCTTGGGGCTTTCCGCTGCTCCCAAGCGTTTCACTCGGATGTTGTGAAAGCGGACTTCTTTCCAAGGCCAATGGGCTTGCATGCCGATGCCGCCGGCGGCCGGAAAATGCGGATCGACCTGCGGGATCGGATAGCGGTCGACCGTGGCGCGGCCATTCAGCCACGTCGAGACGACGTTGTCTTCTAGGCGGATTTCCAGGTAGTTCCAATGCCCTTGCGGGTTGTCCATGCGGACAGTCGGACGAACCGCCTTGCCCAAATCCTGGATGTTTCGTTGAGCGGGCACGTACTTGTGCAGCAATCCCCACAATCCCGAACCCCACTTGTGCTCCCAGATGTCCGCTTGCCAGGGATGGACGCCGCGCAGGTACACCCCCGTGTTCGTGTCGGACGGATTTGGATCGGCGAACAAAAACTCGACCCGCAGCAGATAACTGCGGTAAGTTTTGTCCTTCGTCACAATGCTCGGACCGGCACCTTGAAACGTCCAGTGGAGGCCATCCCGCTTCCAATGGTCGGCCATCGCGCCACGACCGCCGAAACCGGGGTAGACTTCCCACTCGCTCAAGTCCATCAAGTGGCGGAAGCCAGACTCGCGGATCCGCAAATTGCGGAATTCAATCGGCCCCTTGAACACGCGGAACCCGAGGTATCCGGTTCGCGGCACGTGGTCCTCGCACCGCCACGCTTCCTTGCCGTTGCAACTGAGCGAGAGCCTCGAGCCTTCGGCCACGATCCGCCACTCGTTCCACTGACCAACCGGCTTCTGCAGATCAGGGACCGCCTTGCGGTTGTTGCCGCCGCCGCCGATCAGTCCCCCGGGGCCCGCATTGTACTGGCCCTCGCCGCGATCGTTCTCCTGCGGTCCGCCTTCCCGACCCTTCGCGATCCGAATGGGATCGGCTTCGAGCATTCGGCCAGCATGCAGGTAAAAATCGGCGTCGAAATCCTCGCTGGCCGCCCGCCACTCAAAGACCAGCTCGAAATCGGCATACTCCCATTGCGACGCCAGAATCGTACCGCCACCGCCCGCGCCGCCATCGCCCGCGCCGCCACCGCCCGCGCCGCCACCGCCCGCGCCGCCACCGCCCGCGCCGCCACCGCCCGCGCCGCCACCGCCCGCGCAGACGATCGCTCCCGACTCGATCCGCCATGCCGCAGGCGGCGTCTTGGGCAGAGCCGAAGCATCGCTAAACCGCCAGCCTGTGAAGTCGCGTCCATTGAACAGCGGCACAAATCCGGTCGCGGGATCCACCGCGTAAGACCCGACTTCGTCGGCCAAAGCCGACGACAAAGCCGACGACAGGGGCGGCAATAATCCCGTCGAGCAGCTTACGACGAACAACAACGATGCCGCAGCCCACAGACGGCCGGCGAATCCGAAACGCATGGAAGGCTTCTTTCGTGCTAGGCGAAGAGCGCGGAGACGGCTTTGCCCTTGCCGTCCTCGGTGGCGTAGAACGGGCGGCCTTCGACATCGAAGCCCGTCTTTGGGCTGATCCCCATGGCGGTGAAAATCGTCGCGTGCAGGTCGCTCACCGAAACCGGATTTTCGATCGCCACGAGCGGTCGTTCGTCGGCCGTCTTGCCGTAAACGAATCCCCGTTTCATGCCGCCGCCGAACATGACGACGCTCGTTCCGCCCGTGAAATGCCGGTGCAGACCGTAATGCTTCATTTCCTGAAGCGTGTCCGACGGTGCGGTCGCTTGATCGCGCGCATTCGAGCCAGGAATGCCTTCGATCATGGCGTCGCGGCTGAATTCGCTCGCGATAACGACCAGGGTGCGATCGAGCAGTCCGCGGGCTTCCAGGTCGAGCACCAATTGAGCGATCGGCCGATCGATTTCGCTGTGCAGGCGGGCGAGCGTTTCGTGGCCGTTCGCATGCGTGTCCCAGTGAAGGAACGGGACGTACTCGGTGGTGACTTCCACGAACCGAGCGCCATTCTCCACGAGCCGCCGCGCGAGCAGACAACCCTGACCAAAACGGCCTGTGTTGTAGGCGCCGAAGTTCGCTTTGGGCTCGAGCGAGATGTCGAACGCGGCCCGCTCGGGCGCGCTGAGCAGTCGGTGGGCGTTGTCGAGCGACCGAAGCATCGATTCCTGCTGGAAATCGCTCAGGTACTCCCGCTGCGGACTGCGGTCGACCAGCTTCCGGAAATACTTTTGGCGACTTTCGAACCGCCCGGCTTCCATTCCTTTCGGCGGACGCACCGAAACGGCGGCCTCGTCCGGGAACGGCAGGTTCATTGGTCCAAATTCGCTTCCAAAGAAACCGGCGGTCGTGAACGCCTTCAGTTCCTCTTGCTCGCCGACTCCTTCGAGCCGCTGGCCGATGTTGATGAAGGCGGGCATGACGGGGTTGCGTGGACCGAGCACACGCGCCATCCAGGCTCCCAGGTGCGGACAGGCGACCGTTTGCGGCGGCACGTAGCCGGTATGCCAATGGTACTGATGCCGCGAATGGAGAATGTGTCCCAAATCGGGCTGGACAGCCGACCGGATCAACGTCGCGCGGTCCATGACTTTGGCGATGTTTTCGAGCCCTTCGCAAATCTTGACGCCATCCACGGCCGTAGGGATCGCGGGGAAGGTGCTCAAGATGTTCTTGACCGGCACCCCTTTTTCAAACGGCTGATACCGTTTCGGATCGAAGGTGTCGGGCGCCGCCATACCGCCGCCCATCCACAGCAAAATGCAGGCGTCGGCCGTCGGCCTCGGAGCGCTCGGTTTAGTGTCGCTCGGCTTGGAAGCGGCCACCCCAGCTCGGCCGGCTTCCGGCGCCGCCCGCAGCAATCGCGGCTCGCCCGCCATCGTCGCCGCCATGCTGGCCGCCGCCAATCCGGCCAGGAATTCACGCCGCGCCAACGCCGGATTCCGTTCGTCCTTCATCATTGCACCACTCCTCGAAACCGCGTTACCGCACCAGTTGGAATTCAGGCAACATCGCCAGGCACCACAGCAGGTCCTCGACCCCCTGCGCCGTGATCTTGTCGCCGATCGCCTCGGCCGCCGCAGCGCGTTCGTCCGTGGTTGGCGGACGGGAAAGCGCGAAACGGAACAGCCAATCGATGAGCGCATCGGCCGATTCCCACGGACGCCCCGCCAAATTTCGGCCCCCTTGTTGTAGGTAATTCGCCAAAATCTGGCCATTGTTCAGGTCGATCGCCTCCAGCGTTGTCAGCTCGGCGGGTCGAACACTGACAATCTGTTCGCGGTGGGGCCGCCCGAGCGCCCGCATCAGGAAATCGTTCTTCATGAGCGACGCTCGCACCATCGGCAATCGCGAGGCGGTGCCCATCGCGGCGGCCGCCGCGAACTCGGAGGCCACCTGAGCCTGCCAGATTCCGGGATTCGACGCCGCGACCGCCTTGGCCCAGTCCTGCGGTTCGACAGCGAACCGGCCGTTGCCGTTCGGCGTTTTTGTCGTCCATTCCCAGTCGGAATTGGAAACAATGAGCGTCACGGGCTTGCCCGGGACCGTGATGCGGGCCTCGAAGCAGGCAGCGGCCGGATTGGGACCCGCGCCTCCGTTCTTCGCGACGATCAGAACCTCGTTGTCGCCCGCCTTCACAAAACCGGCCAGCGACACGATTTCAACCGATTCCCATCCATCGTCCGCCGCCACTCGGCGCCCGTTCACGTACAGCACGTAGCTGTTGTCCACCGTCAAAGCCGCGACGGCGTGGCTAGGCGCCGCCGCCAAGTTGAATCGTCGCCGAAGCGTAATCGTCTGATCGGCGGGAGGATTCGGCGAACCCGTCCCATCGGTGGACCAAATCCACTGCGCGGCGACGGCCGGCGCGGCGTCTTTGCCGGGCACGGTCGGGGGGGCCGAGGGATTTGCCGCTGCCGAGGAAGTGGATGCCGGAGCCGCCGCGGTTGCCGTCGGCCGTTTGCCGCGGATGATCGGGGCATCGATCCGCTGCGGAGCGGCGCCCGTAAGCTGCCAGACCGTGTCCACGAACTGCTCGGCCGTCATCCGCTTGGCCCGCGGTCCGCCATAGCTGTAGCCATGTTCGTCGGCGTTCGCTGCCAGTGTTTCGACACGCGACTGAAAGGCTTGCGATTCGCAGATGTGGGCGAGCGTCTTCTTGAGATCGTACGCGTTGTCGGCGAGATGCGAGGCGAGGTGATCGAGCAAATCGGCGTTGAACGGCGGCGTTTGCATCGCGTCCGTCGGATGAACGATGCCTCGGCCCATCAGTCGATGCCACAGGCGATTGACGATCGTCCGCGTAAATCGGCCATTCCCCGGATGCGTCATCAGCCCGGCGAGTTGTCGCAAGCGGTCGGGTTGCGGCAACGCCGGGTCGATCTTGCCTAGTTCGGGAAACAGCCATGCCGCCGTTGCCTTCTGCCCCAGCGGCTTGTCGCAGCGATGCAATTCCAATGGCTGCTGCGAATAGATCGCCGCCAGCCCGTATGAGTCCGCCAACGTCCAGCGGTCGACAAAACTGTCGTGGCACGACGCGCACTTCAGGTTGATTCCCAAAAACGATTGGCCGACGCTCTGCGCGAATTGAATCTCAACCGTCTGGCCAGCGCTGACGTCGCCACGCCAGCGAATACCGGCGCTGAAACCTTCGCTGTC
>JBIKVL010000242.1:0-6369 GCA_044356875.1 Pirellulaceae bacterium
CGGACACGTGCGCGAACGCGGCGACGGAATCGAACAGTTCCGCGAACACATCCACGCGCATCTCCACGAATACGTCCGCGAATACGTCCGCGAATATGTCCACGAATACGTCCACGGACGCTAGCTTGGACGAGGGCTTGGAGGTGGACGCGGAATGGGATGTAACCGCCGAGTCGAGCGCGGTGGCGGAAGCGGGCGCGTTGGCGTTTGACAAACGCCGCTACGCCGCGCTGCATCGGGCGATACTCACGGGGCTGCTGTCGGGCATCGCGTACCGGTCGGAATCGGGCGAGTACGTGTCGGCGGGGGGCGTGAAGGCGCGGCTTTGGCCGGGAGCGGGGCCCGCCGGGGGCGGTGGGGCGCGTCAACCCGCATGGATCGTCGCCGTCGAAGTCGTGGAAACGACGCGCCGGTACGCGCGGACCGTGGCCGCGATCGATCCGCGATGGGTCGAGGAGCTAGCCGAGCACTTGGTGAAGCGGTCGTACGGCGAAGCGCAGTGGTGGCGGCCGGCTGGGGCCGTGTTGGTGACGGAGCGGAAGACGTTGTTCGGGTTGCCGATTTCGCGTCGTCGAGTGCCGCTGGGGCCGATCGATCCGGTGACGGCGCGGGAGATGTTCCTGACGGAAGGGTTGGTGGGCGGCGACGTCGATCTCAACGCGGCGTTCTTTCGCAACAACCAGCAACTGGCGGCCGATTTAGCACGGCAGGCGGCCAAAGCGCGGCGGTCCGATTTGGCGGTCAACTGGCGTAGTCTGTTCGATTTCTATCATCAGCGTTTGCCGGTCGAAGTGTGGGACGTGGCGTCGCTGCATCGTTGGCGGCGACGGGCAGAACGGGATCGGCCGCGGATTTTGTGGATGCGTCGCGAGGACTTGGTAGGCGAGGCGGCGCCGCCGGTGGACGAGAGCGGTTTCCCGGATTGGTTCGAGGTGAACGAGTTGCGGTTGCCGTTGCGGTATTGTTTCGAGCCGGGCCAGTCGGATGATGGCGTCACGCTGGTGATACCGCTGGAGGCGTTGGGGCAGGTCACGGCGGCGCGGGTCGACTGGTGCGTGCCGGCGCTGGTGCCGGAGAAGATCGAGCGGCTCATTCGCTCGTTGCCTAAATCGACGCGCCGGATCTTGCCGCCGACCGATTTGGCGGTGGCGCGGGTGGCGCAGCGGCTGCGGTATGGCGAGGGTTCGTTCCTGGTTTCCGTGGCCGACGCGCTCGGCGATTTAGCGGGCCGGGCGATTGAGCCGTCCGAGTTTCAATTGGAAAAGCTGCCGCACTATTTGACGATGCACTTGCGCGTTGTCGATGGGGCAGGGCAGGTGGTTGCCGAGGGCCGCGACATCCAGCGGATCTGGGAACGGCTGGGGGTGCGGTCGGTGCCGTTTCGCGAACTTCCTGATCCGCAGTGGACTCGGAGCGGCTTGGTCGCGTGGCCAACCGATTTGCCGGGTGGCGCGCTATCCGAATCGATTCAGGTGTCGCGGGGCGGCATCGCTTTGCCCGCCTTTCCCACGCTGATCGATCGCGGAGAGGCGGTGGATTTGCGGCTGTTGGACTCGCGTGACGAGGCGGCGCGGCGGTTGCGCCGCGGCTTGCGGCGGCTGTTCGCGCTGGCCAGCCGAGCGTTGATCGAGGAGCAAGTCGAGTGGTTGCCCGGCCGGCCGGTGTGGCGGGAAACGCTGGCGGCGCGGGTGCGTCCTGAGCGGCTGGATTCGCAGTTGGGCGACTTGATTGTCGACCGGGCGTTTCTCGCGGACCGGCCCTGGCCTCGGACGGAGGCGGCGTTCCGTGAGCGACTGGGGGAGGGACGCGCCCGGTTGGAGGCGGCCGTCGTGGAGGTCGTACACGCGGTCGCGCCGCTGGTCGAAACCTACGACTCGTTGCGGCGCGCGTTCGCCGGCTTTTCCGCGGACCGTCCACCGGACGCGGCCCGTGATGTTGGAATGCAGCTTGATCGGTTGCTGGCCCGCGATTTCCTGACGGAGACGCCGTGGGAGTGGCTCCAGCAATTCCCCCGCTATTTTCGCGCCGCCCGCGAGCGGCTCGAAAGGGTGGGCACGCATGCCGACCGGGATCGCGAGGCCACCGAGGAATTGGAACGGCTGTGGACGCGTTACGAGGAGCGGCGAGCGCGGGATCGGTCCCGAGGCCGGTTCGATCCTGAATTGGAGACCTACCGCTGGTTGTTGGAAGAGTATCGCGTATCCTTGTTCGCGCAGACGATGGGCACGGCTGTCACGATTTCGCCCCGGCGGTTGGAGCGGCAATGGGAACGGGTGGCGGGCGGGCCCCGACCGCCGCTCGCGGATGCCGCCGCGCCGCGCTAACTGGACCAGGGACAACAAAGGGAACGCCATGCGGATCGTGATCGCTGAGTGCAAACAGGAAGTATCGACATTCAATCCGGCCCCGAGCGGTTATGGGGACTTTCGGGTCGTTCGCGGCGCCGATCTGCTAGCGCATCATCGGGGCGTGGGCGAGGAGATCGCCGGCGCCTTGCGGGTACTCGAAAGTGAGCCTCGGGTGCGGCTAGCGCCGGCATGGGGCGGGAGCGCCAATACGTCCGGAGGCGTTCTCTCGGCGGATGGCTTTGCGCGGCTAAGTGGCGAGTTTTGGGAGGAGCTGAGACGGGTCGTCGCCGAGGGGCCGGTGGACGGCGCCTATTTCTGCTTGCACGGCGCGATGCAGGCGGAAGGCGAGGACGACCCGGAAGGTTGTCTGCTGGAAGGCGCTCGGAGGATTCTCGGCGAGCGGACACCGATCGTCATTTCGCTCGACCTGCACGGCATCCTCACCGACCGGATGCTGCGGCAATGCGATGCTGTGGTCGCGTATCACACGTATCCCCATATCGATTTCATGGAGACGGGCGCGCGAGCGGCGCGCGTGCTGCTGGACATCCTGGTCCGCGGCGCGCGGCCCGTCATGGCCAGGGTGAAGCTGCCGGCGCTGGTGCGTGGAGACGAGTTGATCACGGCGACCGGCGCGATTCGGCATTGCATCGAGCGTTCTAAGGAAATCGAGGCCGATCCGCGCGGGTTGGCCGCCGCTGTCATGTGGGGCAATCCGTTCACCGATGTGCCGGAACTGCGGAGCAACGCGATCGTGGTCGCCGACGGCGACCCGCAGAGGGCCGCCGCCTGGGCCCAAGAGCTAGCCGATCTCTTTTGGCGGGACCACGAACGGATGCGGGTGCCGCTCACGAGCCTGGAGGAGAGCCTCCGCCGCGCGGCGGCGATCGAGCAAGGCACGGTGGTCTTAATGGACGCGGCCGACGCGACCAGCTCGGGCGCTTCCGGCGATAGTAACGCGATTGTGCGGGAGGCGGTCCGGCAAGGCTACCGAGGCCGAGTGCTGGCCCCGATGGTCGATCCCGAGGCGGTACAGCGGGCGATGGCGGCAGGGATTGGGAGCGAGGTGGCGGTGACATTGGGCGGAGCGCTCGACCGACGCTTCAAGCCGATGCCGGTCACGGCTCGCGTGCGTCTGCTGTCCGACGGCAAATTCCGCAGCGAAACGTTCGGTTGGCCATGGGATTCGGGGCCCACCGCCGTCCTGGAGTCCGGCAATCTGACGTTCGTCGTAGGAACGCGGCCCGTAAGTCTGTTTGATCGCTCGTGGTTCCTCGCCAACGGACAGGATCCCCGGCGGTTCAACCTCGTTGTCGTGAAGTCTCCCCATTGCGAACCGCACATGTACGCCGATTGGTGCGCGCTGAAAATCGACGTCGACGCGCCTGGCGCTACGAGCGCGAACGTTAAGGCGCTCGGGCATCGCAACTGTGCTCGGCCCCTGTTTCCGCTCGATGCCGACGTGCCGTTCGAAAACCGCGCTGACCTATTCGTCCGCTCGCCGTCTGGCGCAACGGCGTAACGTCGGTTCGACCGCGGACCGGTCCGCTTCGCGAGGGGGAACAGGATTTGGGTCGAGCGTATCTTGGACGTCACACGTCGATTATTCGGAGCGGCTGTGGCGATTTCGCCACGCCTAGCAGTGCGATTGGCTGGAGTTTTTTACAGCAATTCACTAGGTTTTAAAGCGACTTCCCATCCACAGTGTTTTAAGCAAGGGTGTTGAATGGTTCGGCGATTTTTGACAGTGGCAACGGCGGCGACGGCGGCGGTGGCGGTATGGTCATCCTGGACTGGCCTCGACAACGCGATCGGCCAGGAGCAAGCTCCGGCAAAGACGAAGGCGCCGGCTGCCGCTCCCGCCGACGCTCCCGAGGTGGACATCGCCAAGGCGAGCTATGGCGTCGGGATGAATGTGGGCCGTGCGCTCAAGAACGACGGCATTGACTTTGATGTTCCCGCCTTGATCGCCGGTTTGACGGATGTGCTCGGCGGCAAGGAGCCCCGGTATAGCGAGGCTGAAATCCGCGAGGCGTTGGGAGGATTGGCCGCGATCGCCCAGCAAAAGGGGCTCGAAAAGCTGCGAGCGGCGTCGGAGAAGAACAAGCAGGACGGGATGGCCTACAGGACGGAGAATGGCAAGACGCAAGGCGTAACGACTCTACCCAGCGGCGTTCAGTACCAAGTGCTCAAGGCCGGACAGGGGCCCGCTCCCAAGGCCGAAGACAAAGTCAGCGTCCACTATCACGGCACGTTCATCGACGGCCGTGTCTTTGACAGCTCGGTTGCCCGCAAACAACCGTTGTCGATCGGCGTGGGTATGGTCATCAAAGGCTGGACGGAAGTCCTGCAGATGATGAAAGTCGGCGACAAGTGGAAGGTGGTCATTCCGGCGGAAATGGCCTACGGCGAGCAAGGGGCGGGCAAGACGATCCCTCCCAACTCGACGCTGGTCTTCGAAATCGAATTGCTCGCCATCGAAAAGTAGCGATGGCGCGACGGCCTAGGCGTCGCTGGCCACCCAGCGACGCGTCTAGCCGATTCAGCCGATTCAGCCGATACGGCTGGTACCGCTAATATGGCCGATCCCACTGATACGGCTGGTACCGCCGAATCAATGTCCCGACCGTGGCTGCTGTTCAAGCGATAAACGCTACCGCTGGGGTGGCAGGTCTGAGCGCGAGGCCATGTTCCGGGTGGGACCTATTCTGCGATTTAAGGCATTGCGTCTGTGATTCTCCCGAACAAGTTGCTGACTTCGGTGCCGAAGTGACTTACACCGACGGCGCCGATGACCGCGATGAGCGAGACGAGAATGCCGTACTCCGCGAGTGTTGGGGCGTCTTCTTCGCGGAGGAAATTACGCAATGCGAGACAAAAGTTCGTCGTCATGGTAGGGAGATCCATGTCGAGAGGGAGAAGAAAAAAACTGGGGTGATGGAAATGGAAGTTAGTCCGTAGGGTATCTTTCGTCAAATGTTTTCGGAAATGTAAGTAAGTTTTTGAGGACTCGCCAACTGTAGGGGTGACGCGTACGATTGCGTCATGGCCCACGGATTGAACCCATCCCAAGAACAGGCGGTTCGCACGCTCAAAGGTCCCCTACTCGTGCTGGCAGGCGCGGGGAGCGGCAAGACCCGGGTGGTGACGTTTCGCATCGCCGAACTGATTCGGCATGGAACGGCCCCGAATCGGATTTTGGCGGTGACCTTCACCAACAAAGCGGCGGCGGAAATGCAGCATCGTGTCGGCGAGCTGCTGGGGGCGCGCAAAAAGCTGAAGCCCAAGATCTCCACGTTCCACTCGCACTGCGTGGGCATTCTGCGGCGCCATATCTCGCGGCTCGGCTACCCCGAGAAATTCGCCATCTATGATCGCGGCGACCAGGAAAGCTTGGCGCGGCAGGTCTTGCGGGAGATCAAGGTTCCCGGCGAATTGCTTCGGCCCGGCGATTTGCTGGGCCAAATCGGCCAGTGGAAGACGCGGGCGGTGCGGCCGCCCGAGGCGGCGAGTGTGGCGTCGACCGACAAGGAGCACTTGGCCGCGATGGCCTACCGCCGCTACCAAAAAGCGCTGCAATTGGCCGGCGCCGTCGATTTCGACGACTTGCTCCTGTTGGCCGAAGACATCCTGACGCGGTTCCCGGATGCGCGCCAAGCCGAGTCGGGGCTGTTCGACCATTTGTTAGTGGACGAGTACCAGGATACGAACGCGACGCAGTACCGGATTGTCAAGTCGCTGGCCCAGCGGCATCGCAATCTCTGTGTCGTGGGCGACGACGACCAATCGATCTATGGTTGGCGGGGCGCGGAAGTCGAGCACATTTTGCGGTTCGCCCAGGACTGGCCCGACGCGCGCGTCGTGCGGCTCGAAGAGAACTACCGCTCGACGGCCGCTATCCTCGATTTGGCCAACCGGTTGATCGCGCACAATCGCAAGCGGCACGACAAAGTGTTGCGGCCAGCGCGTCCGGGCGGCGAGAAGCCGCGCATCGACCAGCACAAGGATGAAACGATCGAGG
>JBIKVL010000243.1:0-6363 GCA_044356875.1 Pirellulaceae bacterium
GCCCCATTCGTGCCAGGCACTTTCTGCTTTCATTTGACGCCCCATTAGTGCCAGGCACTTTCTGCTTTGCTTTCCGCTTTCCTGAACTCGCCATTCCACGAAAACCACGCAAACACCCCAATCTTCGCGATCTTCCTGGCTTCCCATTTGGCAATCAATCACTAATCGGTGCCAGGCACTTTCCGCTTACTTCGCGCCAGCACTAATCGGTGCCAGGCACTTTCCGCTTACTTCGCGCCAGCGGCCGGTTCTATGCGAATGCGGCATCAACCACCCGATCGACCGGTCGTTCGCGCCGAGCCGCCCGAGCAACCGGCGGCTTGCGCCGCGCCGGCTAATGAGCCGCGCGTTCCCATCAGTCAGTAATCGGTGCCAGGCACTTTCCGCTTACTCTGATCAAGTAATGGAAACGCCGGTTTACCTGCCGCCGTTCTTACTTGAATGAACGTGATTTCCAGGTCGTGGGAATCAACGCCGCAGCGGCGTGTCTTGACGGTATGAGCCACTACACTTGGTTGGTTCCGAAGCCATTCGGGTTCATGGCTTGGTTCGTCCGAGTCGATAATCGATCGCTGCTGGATCACTACGGCAATCCAAGATTGCGACCACGTCTACAAGCTCTCCAGAAAACAAATAGTAGATCGCGTAGGGGAAACGTTCTGAAAGTGATCGGTGGAAGCCCCGGTATTGTTCATGGATGCCGCCGGTCGATTGCAGTTTCTCGATGTCTTTTCGCAGGCAGTTCAGGAAATACTGGTCCAAGTCAGCAGACTGTTCACCGTAGAAAATGGCACCGTCAACGAGATCATCACGTGCCTCATCCCTGAGTTCGACGTGCATTCAATCGCTCCCTCACATCATCGAAGGCAGCATCGATTGGGAGCCTAGGCACGCTAGAAGGATTTGCGATCCGGTGAGCCAATATATCTCCGTGCCAGTCGGGCGAGGAAAGGCGAGCAGGATTCGCTGACAAATCCCGCCACAGGATGTTCATAGCGTTTAGCTTCTCTTCGGGCGTAAGTGACGCAAGCATACTCTCAAGTGACATCCGTTCCCCTCTCCCAAAAATTATAGAATGCACGCCGACACACGGTAAAGGCTACGCGAAGGACGAACCTATGACGTAACCGGGCCGCGGCAAGACGTTTCCATGTCAGAGCCGCCCGATCCGCGACTCCACATCCAACGCTTTGTTCGTCAAGTCATGTTGTTTTGTATGTGCGGTTTCAATCTACCTCGAGGTCCTCCACGGTTGCCGCTGCGATGAACTCAAAGCTCTTACAGTACAATGGGGCGTGCTACGCACCCGTCTGGCCGAAGCTTACACAAAGCCCCTGGCGTCTGCTGCAGCGTCTGGTTCGGCTACTTGCTTGGAATCTCCAGGTCGGAGAACTTTATGGCCACTCGTTCGACAAGTGCCGCGGTGACCTCCAGCGTTTGCAGCTTTGACACCTTTGGGTCCAACGGGAAGCGGATGTTTACTTTGGTCTTGACCCCAGGCCGCAGCGTGACACTCTCAGGCTGTGGCCTGGCACCGCCGCCGTTGACACGTGCCTTGTGTTCGTTCCCGTCGGCATCCACCATATTCACCCCGAAGAATTGCTTGGTCCGATTGACCGAGAGTTTCGTGGGGGTCGCGGTGATCGTCAGGGTGACTTCCCGGCCGTTCCTTGTAACCTTTTCCAACACATACTCGGCCTCCTCGTCCACGTTAAACCGTTCCGTGTACGTCGGCTTGTCGGCACACTTGCCCTCGCCGACTGAAACCATCGCGATACACAACACCACCGCCACGACCCTGAAGAACCTTGCCATCGCTCCACCTCGATTTTGTGTTGCCGCCGAACGCTTGCGATCAGCGGCTCGCGACCATGAGATTATCCACACCGCCGGATTTTATCGCGAGGCCGCTGCATCGCGTTGTTCGGCTTGCTTGCCGGAGCCAATCCTCGCCGTGACCTCGATCTCGATCCGCATCCGGGGATCAGCCAGGCCAGCCGAGATCATCATGGCGGCGGGCCGAATCTCACCGAAATATCGCCGCAGGACCGGCCAGCATTCGCGAAACTCCTCGGCTTTGGGCAGCACGTAGGTAACCCGCACCACGTCAGCGAGCGACGCACCAGCCTCGGACAGCGCCGCTTGGATGTTGCGCAGGCATTGCTCGGTCTGCTCGGACAGGCCCTCCGGAATGGTCATGGTGCGGTAGTCGAATCCGGTGGTTCCGGACACGAACACCCAGTTGCCATCCACCACGGCTCGCGAATAGCCGATCTCGGCCTCGAACGTCGATCCGGAACTGATAAGCCGACGCGACATCAACTTCTTCTCCCGCCACCGAAACCCTACGGCGCTCCGCTGTCTGCTGCAGCGTCTGGCGCCCCGCCTGCGATACTTGCCCGCGGCACCCGATCTGACACCCAACACGATTCGTGCTGCCGCATGCCGATGTGAGGGTAGTACGATTGCGCTTTCGGGGCCGCAAGGAGCACCAAGGTCGTATGTCGGCCGGCCGCCTCGTGCGTCCGACGGACCAGTTCCTGTCCTATGCCCCGGCCCTGATGCGCAGTATCCACAGCCAAGTCCGACAGGTAGGTGCAGTAGCTAAAGTCGGTCAGCGAGCGGGCAACCCCGACAAGCTGGCCGCCCATCCGTGCCGTGACGATCAGCCCGGCGCGGGCGAGCATGCCGGCGATGGTAGCCGCGTCCGCCACCGGCCGCCGTTCTGCGAGCGTCGATCGCCGCAAGACATCGACGAACTCGTCGGCTGACAAGGACGGCTCGATCTGATACGCGACGTCGCCCATCCGTGAATCCTCCTTCGCCGAACGACGGCGATCAGCGGGTTGCGACCTTGGACTTTCCACACCGACCGATTTTATCGCGAGTCCGCCGCATCGGCCTGTTCTGCTACTCTGGCTACCATGCGGACGCTTGTCACGGGCGAAGACACGAGGGGAGGCCCTTGAGTTCGAGACTTTCCCCTTCGACATCCGGCAGCCGACGTAGCCCGTCCGCAGTTACGGTGCATCGGACTTCCATGACCTCGCGACCCGGCACCACAGCACCGCCTGGGCACGTGAAGCGGAGGACAACCGAGTCGCCTCGTCTCTCGACGCCTACCAACTGGTTCCGATTCCCACTTTCAAATCGTTGAATGGTGGCTTTCTTGGCGAGGCCATCTCGACCGTACTCCCGCACATGGGCCACGATTTCATGCGTGCCGGGAATAGATTCTAGGTTCTCCCACTGGACAACAACATGGAAGGATTTCCCCTGTGGGCTTCCCACCTCGGGGAAAGTGACTTTGTTGGGAGCCGAATCAGGGTCAGGCGTTGCTCGTTCAGTAGCAGGAGTTCGGTCACTGGCGACGGCGGCCGCAAACAGGATGGCAGTGAGCCACACGGCCGATCCGGTCAGGTAGAGCAAAGATTGCATGGCTTCTCCTTTGGCAGCAGAACGACCAAGGTAACCCGGCGGCGGCCGGAAATCTATGACTTGCGCAACCGCCCGATCCACCGCTCGGGTTGACCGCCTTGTTCGCCGCTCGGTTACGCCCAGCCGACTACAACTGACGCCTGACGCAGATCAGCGGCAAGTATTCTTACTGCAACAATTTGACCACTTGAGACTTTGTGATCGCCAGCTGGAATCATCGCGTACGCGCCCGGGAACAGTTCGATCAAATATGCCGACTTGTCATTGCAACGATCTGCCGATTCCACAAACCGAACGACTCGCGCCTCGAAGCTAGCTCCAATGATGATCTTTCCTGTTTCCCATGGGTTGGGATGCAACGCCCGAATGCTGGCTGCGATCTTTCCAGTGGGAATGTCAATGTTCAATATCTTGACCGTCAGCAGGTCCCCGACCGCGGCAAACTGCAAACAGGAGTTGAACGAGGCAATCCAAGACGTTTCTGGGATCACCACGAGCATGTCCTTCGATGCGTGGCGACAGAAGACGCCAAACACCTGCGGCGAAGTCACTTCTGCGGTCACGGTATCACCGACGGCGAGCATCGGATTCGTTGGCTCCTTGTTGCGGCGAACTATGTAATTCTGCCGCCGGGGAAGCGCCGTCGTCGTCAGTTACGATGGCGACTCCGGCGGGATAACACGCAGTCGAAACGTCGGCCACTTTAGGGCCGAAGTATCGACAAGTCAATCATTTGCGGCCATTCGTCTCGGACGACCCTGCGGCATTATTGAGGCGGCATAATCCGCAGATCAGCGGACGCGCGACCCACTCGGGCAGGTTGGTTGTTTAATTTCTACGTTTTCCGGCGGCATAACCCACGGCAGGCAACCACCGTCGAGAACCACGCAAGTTTTGGTCGGCTCACAAGTTGCGATGGGTGAGCAAGCCGGAGCCTGCGGCGCTATCGCGCGCGGTCCGGTGGCATAATCCGCCACGTCCGATCCTCAGGTTGACCAGATACGGTACGGGCGTACACAACACAACCGCTCGGTTGCCGCCGGACATCGCATTGCCCGGAGCCTTGGAACGCCGAGTGCTTGGTCGATGGTCGCTTGGAGCGAATAATCGGTGCCAGGCACTTTTCGCCCCCCCGGAAGCGAATAATCGGTGCCAGGCACTGATCGCCCCAGCAATCGGTGCCAGACACTTTTCGGTTCGCTCATCAGCCGAGCCGCGCCAGCGGCCGATTCTAGGCGAATGCGGCATCAACCGCCCGATCAACCAGTCGTTCGCGCCGAATTGCCCAATCAACCGGCGGCTTGCGCCGAGCCGGCTAATGAGCCGCGCCGCGCCAACCCATCAGCCGAGCCGCGCCAGCGGCCGGTTCTAGGCGAATGCGGCATCAACCGCCCAATCAACCGACCGCTAGCGCTCAGCCGGCTGATCAACCGGCGGCTTGCGCCGAGTCGGCTAATGAGCCGCGCATTCCCACCAGCCGAACCGCGCTATCGGCCGGTTCTTCCATACTCGCTTGCAATCAGTCCAATCCAGGGCGGCGGCCTGCGAGCAGGAGTTTTCCGTTGCTAGCCACTGCGAGATGGCCTAAAGTCTGGGAAAAACATCTGAACGGAAGGCGATAATGCTTAGGTCCACAGGCCTTGGTGGCGGGGTTTGGTTACGCGGAGGCTTCACCCTCTGCCTCGGCCTCGTCTGGCTCTGTCTGCCTCCGAGGACGCTCGCCATTTGCGGTCTCGATGGAGCCGTCTATGAGCAGATCCGAACTGTGCAGGATCCGGACGCGGCGTGGGCTTGGAACCGGAAATTCTCGCAGCAATCGGGCACGTCATGCGCTGTGTGCCATTTGGCCGGTTACGGCCCACGCAACCAGTACGGCAACGCGATCAACGTGCTGTTGACAGGTAACGATCGTCCGGATGCCGTTCGAAAACGCGAGGCGGGACGACGGGTGAATGCTATCCCGGCGAATCCCGCTTTGCCCGATTCGCCGACCTTTGGCGATTTGATACAGCAAGGCGTGCTGCCTGCGTCCGACTTTCTGACCGAGGTTCCGACATTCGGACCGTTGCCGGCCAAACCGTCCGAGGAGGTCACGGTCCAGCGTGCGCGCGAACTGGTTCAACAAGTACAGGCACAGTCGAGTTTTGGGATTTTGCAGCTGAGCCAAACCTATGCGATGGCCCCGGAGGTGGCGGCGGCGCTCGCCGAGTTTCGCGGGGAGATGCTGATCCTCGGGATCCGAACGCTCTCGACGGACGTTGCCCAGGCGCTGGCCAAGAGTCAGGCGGCCACGGTGTGGCTGCATTCCGTGACGTCGGTCGCTCCCGACGCCGCGGAAGCCATGGCAAAACTGCCGGGCCACCTAGTGCTGTCTGGGTTGGTGAAACTCGATTCTATCCCGCTGGCGCAGAAATTGGCCGAACGACCCGGTGCTTTGTCGTTTCCTTACTTGAAGCAACTCACGCCGGAGATCGCCGTCGCGCTCGGCAAGAACCCGCGCGGACTGACATTAGCCGCATTGACGGACGTGTCGCTGGAAGTTCAAGACAAGCTGGCGGAAGCCGTCGGGCCCGTCACGGTGCCAAACCTAGCGTCGCTGGACTCGATGCCTCTCACCAAAAAATTAGCGGCAGGTTTCGCATCGTCAGTCCTTTTGCCGGCGATTAAGACGCTGTCCGTGGAACAGGCGGTCGAGATCGCTTCGGTCAAGCGGCCTTTCTTTTTGGGCGGGGTCTACCTACCGCTGAGCGTCGTGACCGAGGAAGTCGCCACCGTGTTCGCGAAAAATCCCGGTGCGGGGCGTCTGGAACTGGGGGTTGGTCCAATCTCCGATCCTGCCTTCGAGATTCTGGTCAAGTCGGCGGTGCGCATCGAACTCCGCGAGGTGGAATCACTCAACGACGAGCAAGTGCGGATTTTGGCCAC
>JBIKVL010000244.1:0-6356 GCA_044356875.1 Pirellulaceae bacterium
CAAGGTGGTTGTCACATACTGAGACGCTACGGCTAAATGTTGACTGGTATATAACCCGGCAACTAATGAACATTCACGAATCGCCCACTCCCCATTCCGCACTCCCCACTCCCCACTCCCCACTCCCCACTCCTCACTCGCCACTCCCCACTCCTCACTCCTCACTCGCCACTCCGCACTCCGCACTCCCCACTCCCCACTCCCCACTAGCAACTAGCAACTGGCAACTGGCAACTGGCAACTAGCAACTAGCAACTAGCAACTAGCCAGGTTTTTCCGCTTGGGGTGTGGCGAAAAAGTTGGCGGTTTTTTGCAGGGCGTTGAGGAGATGGATGGCGACGGAGTAATGTCCGCCGGGATACCAATGGATATCGGGGCGGCCGAACGATTCCCAGAGTGCTTCCGTGCAGGCGCGGGGGACGACCTCGTCGTCGCGGGCGTTCATCATGAGCACTCGGCGGCCCCGGACGTTCGCTCCGTACCGCACAGGATCGACGGCGGACAGCATCTTGAGGAATTCGTCCCGCGAACCGCCTTTCGCCATCCAGGCTTCGCGGACTTTCGCCAGCTCTTTGGATTCCCAGGCGATGCGTCCCAGGTCTCCGCCCGCAAGCAGCAGGCAGACGTTGTTCAACCGCGGTTCGGCTGTCGCCGCCAGGGCGCCTGTGATCCCTCCTAGGCTGATGCCGAATACGCCAAGGCGTTGCGGGTCGACCGATGGACGGCTTGCAAGCCAAGCGGTGGCGCGGCGGATATCGAGCACCGCTTGGGTGAGGCCTTCGACGGTTTCGCGCGGGTCGGCGGTGATCATGCGTCGGGGGGACTGTGGGTCGCGACGCGGTCCATAGTAGGGCATTTTGAGGAACAGCGCGGCCACGCCATGCTGGGCCAGGTTGTTCGCGAAGAGTCGTGCGAGGGGAAAGTCCCCGCCGAGGATATGCAGCACGACGACGGCGGGGACACGCTCGTCTCGACGCGGTTCGTACAGTTCGCAGTACACCGTATTGTTCGAGGCGACGGGCGATTGAACGGGCGAGGGAAACCGCAACTCGGCGCGGGTGATGCGTTTGGAGATCTCGGGCAGTTCCTGCCGTTCGAAAGGAAACGCGTGCGCTTCCAGGCGAAATGGTTCGGGGACAGCAGCCTCTCCGGGAGCACGCGGAACGAACGCGACTTCGCCCCGTTCGACACCGCGAGCCGGTTCGTCTGCGCGAGCGGGTTCGTCTGCGCGAGCGGGTTCATCGGCGCGAGCGGGCCGGGCGAGCGCAACCGCCGCCACGGCGGCCGCCGCTTCAAGCAACGCTTGGCGGCGGGAAACGGTCGGCTGGGGCGGAATCAAAGCAGCACTCGGTGGCATGTTAGGGGGACTCCCGAGCGAAAAGCTAGCAGAAAAAGCCGGTCTTGCCGAACAATATGCTGTGTGGGCGTCACCGACGAAAGCGGAAATCGCCCCCTTGATCCGAATGGCTGGAGCGATACCATATTTCCGTCACGCCTTCTTAGCTCAATCGGTAGAGCAGCTGACTCTTAATCAGCGGGTTGTAGGTTCGAGTCCTACAGGAGGCACTGCGATTCTGTCTGGTGGTGCTCAGGTTTTGGGGCACCTGTGGCCTTTGGGTTCTGGTGCCGCGGCCGGTTATGGCTCGACACCGAGGCATCTTCGGTACGCTTTCTTCTGAGCGTCTTTTCCCAGTTCGGTCGTGATCGCGTTCCATTGTTGGGCGGCTTCGGCGAGCGCTTCGTCGGTCGATCTTTCGCCGCGAACGGCTTTCCGCACGGCTTCGTCGAGCGTCGCGAGATAGCGGTCGCGGCCCGGAATTCTGGGGACCGCCATCCAGGCGGGGAGACGCTGCGAATCGCCGACCACGGCGGCGAATTCCCGTGCCGCTTCGCCGGCCAGTTGGGCATCCACCCAGTCATCGGGGCGTTCCAATTGTTGGATACGGCTCACTCCCGCTTGCTGGCCGGACATGAGGACTTTGCGGCCCCAATCGGCGGTGGCCAGGAGGGCGAGCAAATTGGCGGCGGGGCCGGCGCGTCGCGAAGTGGCCATGACGCCGCCCAGTCGGCCGGAGATCGCCCACAGAGGCACCGTTTGTCGTTGTTCGTCCGCTGGTCGCGGTTCCCATTGGCGTTGGTCGGCGTTGAACACGTCGCGGGCGCCAGGCAGCATGGCGACGCCAAAAATCGCCTCGGAGTCGTTTCTCTGAAGGGTCGATTCGGAAGGCTTCGTCGCGTCCGCCTGGGACGACGCGGTGGCGGGCTGTGGCCAACAGATCGCGGCCGCCGCGTGGCCGGCCAACAGTTCGCGGCGTACGGCATGAACGTCGCGTTCCAATGCGGGGCCGGGGTTCATGGCGTAGACGGCCTGCAGTTCTTCGAGGGCTCGAAGGAACGGCGGCCCATCGATGCGGGGCGTCATGGTCACGAGATCGAACAGGGTCGAGTACTGATTGGGGTGACGCACGTAAGCGGCCGCTCGGATGAGCAGCGTGACGGCGGCCGAACCGGGCGCCAACGGTTCCAGCACGCCATGCCACTCGGTCGCGGCCACCGCCCCAGGCGACTCGGGACGCTCGCGGAGTCGCTCGGCCATGATTTGGAACTCCTGCCAATCGCGTGGTGGAGTCAGTTTCAAGGCCTCGAACAGGTCTTTGCGGTAGAGGAGGACGGGCAGGTTGGAGCCGAGCGGAACGGCGTACGGTTGCTGCCCCCAGAACGCTTCGCGTTTGCGGGCCGTTTCGAGCAGTTCCCGACGCGCCAGTCGGTCGCCGTCCCAAAACGCGGCGGGCAACGGCACGATCTGGCCCGTTTCCGCCAACGTTCCCAACAGCCCGATAGGAAAGACAACGCCGTCGGCGGGAGGTAAGCGGAACGCCGGCCCCAGTTCGCTGCCGGCAATGCGTTGAATCTCCAGCGGCTCTTCGGAAACGGAACGCCACTCGCGTTCGAACGCCGTGGCGAATTCCGGGTCGTCCACGAAGAGTAGCCGCAGTGGCGGTCCGGACCGTTCGGTGGCGTTCCCGGACTCTTCTTTGCCACCGGAGCCGCTGGCCGTGTCCGAACTCCCGGGCGAGCGTTCGCCAGCTACTCGCGGATCGGCCGGCGCGGGGCAGCCCGCGCAAGCCAGCAGCGTGATGCCCAATCCCAGGATTGCCCCTAAAAAGGCCGTGCTTCGGCCCCGGTCCGGTCGCCTCGACTTGCCCACGGTTCGGCGTCTCCCAGCGGAAAACCCACAGCCATTTGGCCGCAACCACGCGTCGGTGGCCGCGTGGCGGCGGCTGCTCTATCGCTGGCTGCGCTTCATTGAGCCAGTTCGCTCGAAGTCTAGGCGACCCGCGAGCGGCTGGTCAACGTATGGGCGATGGAAGTGAAGGCGGGGTGAGGACTGTCGGCGGGCGAGTCGCTGATCACTTGCGATCGACGAGCAGCGAACCATTGTCGGCGACGTTGAGCAGCGGTGCGTAGTAGCTGCGCTCGGCGGCGCCGCAGCCCGGTTTCCAAACGAAGCCGACGGCGAGGTTCCACGATTCCTGAGCATGTCCCGCATGGATGCCAGGGCCGGAGGACTCGGCGGGGGCCATGAAAGTCAGCCCGCCTTGAACTGCCCAGTTCGCATTGATCGCCACGGTGGCGTCGGCCCCGAGCAAGGCGTCGCTTTGACCGGTGAAGCCCACGAAGGCGCGCACCGAGTTTTCCAGGCAGTCGCCGAAGGTGTGGCGGTAGAATCCGGCGTACCAATCCGTAGTTTCCCAGGTTTCCACGGCTGTCGACTGCACGGGTCGGAATACGGGCACATCCGTGTCGGTGGTGTTGCCGATGGCGAACATCAGCCCCGCTTCGTGATTGCAACTGGCCTTCCAACTGAATTCGCCGCGAAGTTGCCCGAGATCGGTGTCGAGATACCAGTCGTTATGCGACCAGTCGTAGCCGATCGCCCACTGAAGACCACGGTCCACTCGATGGAATAGGGCGCCGGTGGCGAAAAACTGCTGGCGGCTGTCGGTGGTGAAATCCGCACCGGAGAGATTGCTTTGAGTCGCGCGGAAACCGGCCTGCCAACCGATTTCGAGCGGAATTCCGAGGGCGATCGGCGCCCCGTAATTCACGCCTTCGTAAAAGCCGAAGCTCCCCTGGCTGCCGCGATTCATAGGGCCTGTGAACGCTTGAACGCCGCCAAGCAACTGCAGATTACGCAGGTCGGCGCGGCAGAGATCGCCGCACAGGAATCCGCCGGCGTCCCAAAGATCGCCCTCTTCGACCAATCCGCGGTGAGGCTGCTGAGCCGCTGCCGTGCCAGGAACTGAGCCCGGGGCCGATGCCTCTCCATCGCTGTCCACGAAGAATTCGTCGTTCTTCCGCCAGCCCATCGACGCCGCCCATTGCTCATGCTTAGGGACGAAACCGTAACCGCGAGGCGGGGCATGCGACCCACGATTTCCCATCATGGACTGACCATAGGGCGTCGCGCGGAGGGCATCGGGTTGAGCCCATGCGGAAGACTGGCCTAATCCGATCGAAACGGCAATGGCGGCCCCGAGCGACCATCCAAAACGCGAGAACCTGGAAAGATTGGGCAGAAAGGACGGTCTTCGGGGCGTCATGGTTTGGCCTCTTGAGCGTTCGTCCAGAAATCTTGAACGAGTTCTTCTGGACACGCACAAGTATCGGATTCGCCCCAGGCGGAACTTTCGTCAAACTTAGTGCAACCGGTATTCGCGGCCCAAATTTTGCATTTTCACAGTGGTCGGGGTTAAGGAAGTCGAAGACGAGCGTGGGGACGGGGTTCCGGGGTGAGGTTTCAGGTTTCAGGTTTCAGGTTTCAGGGTTCAGGCTTCAGGTTTCGGGTTTCAGGGTTCAGGGTGAGCCATGGAGGACGTGACGTTGGTTGTGTCTTACGTTGGACCACGGAGTGGTCCACGACTTTGGCCGATTCGCTCGGGGGAACGTCGCAAAAGGATTTGGCGCGAAAGTCGTCCGCGGCTCGACCAGATAACTCGGGATCACGGAACTGTTTTTTCTCGAAGCTCACTTGCTGGAGCCAGGGTCACATCCCTGCGGCCTCTTCGAATTGATCGCGATGATGTCGGAAGTGGGATATGTTCCGTTCGATTTTTCTTCGTTTGGACGGCTGCGCAATCCGAACGCGATCGACCTTTGCGAAATCGCATTCGTCCGCCGCGACGGGTTCTTGCGGAAGCGTGTCATGTGACCATCGCGGCAAAAAGCGGCCTGAGGCACTCCGGACCGGGAAAACTTCAGCCGCTCATCGAAAAAAATGGGATGAAAAAGGGGACGGAGGTCAGCGAGGACGGCGGTAAATGAACGCGTTAAGCGAAGCGGCGTAAGCCGCCCGTTTTAGCGGAGCGGCGTAAGCCGCCCGGTAGCGATGCGAAAGCGTGTCGCCCCGGTGCCAAAAACGTTTGCCATGCCTCCAAGCCGAAGCGGATGGCTTGGCCGCAAGACGAGATCGCTTGCGCGTAGCGGATTGGTGCCGCCGGCCCAGCCGTCGCCTACGGCTCGGCGGTAAACGAGGACGGCGGTAAACGAACGCGTTTTAGCGGAGCGGCGTAAGCCGCCCGGCAGCGATGCAAACACGTGTCGCCCCGGTGCCAAAAACGTCCGCCCAGCCGCCAAAACGTTTGCGCCAACGCATCGGTTCGCCGTTCACATCAAGCGGCTCGCCGGCCGGGCGGCTCACGCCGCTCCGCTCGTGTACCGTCGAGCCGAAACCACTGTCTCGGCCGCCAAGCGAGATCGCTTGCGTGGAGCGGATTGGTGCCGCTGGCCCAGCCGTCGCCTACGGCTCGGCGGTAAACGAGGACGGCGGTAACCGGACGTGTGTTTTAGCGGAGCGGCGTAATCCGCCCGGTAGCGATGCGAAACCGTATTGCCCCGATGCCAAAAACGTCTCCACTGCCGCCAAAACGTTTGCGCCAACGCATCGGTTCGCCGTTCACATCGAGCGGCTCGCCGGCCGGGCGGCTCACGCCGCTCCGCTCGATTATCGCCGAGCCGAAACCGCTGGCTCGTACGCAAAGCGAGATCGCTTGCGTGGAGCGGATTGGTGCCGCCGGCCCAGCCGTCGCCTACGGCTCGGCGGTAAACGAGGATGGCGGTAACCGGACGCGTGTTTTAGCGGAGCGGCGTAAGCCGCCCGGCAGCGGTGCGAAACCGTGTCGCCCCGGTGCCAAAAACGTCGCCCCTGTCGCCGAACACATTTTCGCCAACGCATCGGTTCGCCGTTCACATCGAGCGGCTCGCGGGCCGGGCGGCTCACGCCGCTCCGCTCGAGTACCGTCGCGCCGAAGCCGCTGGCTCGTACGCAAAGCGAGATCGCTTTCGCGGAGCGGATT
>JBIKVL010000245.1:0-6340 GCA_044356875.1 Pirellulaceae bacterium
GCGGTTCAGCCAAGTTTGTCGTCAGACGGGCGGCGTGACGGAATTGCTGTTCCCGTGGAGTGCGGCTCGGTACACGGCGAAACCGATCGAAAAGCTGTCTTTCCAGGTCACTTTGGAATCGACGGTCCCGATCCGCAATGTCTACAGTCCGTCGCACTTGTTGGAAGTGAAGCGTCCTGACGATCGGCGGGCGGTCGTGTCGTTCGCGGCGACGAACGAATCGCCGCGCACCGATATTCGCTTGCTCTACGACGTCGGCCGCGAGGCGGTGGGCGCGAAGGTACTGTCTTACCGGCCGAATCCCGACGAGGACGGCTATTTCTTGATGATGGCGACTCCCGCGATCGAAGCGCCGATGGGAGAAGCTCCGCGGAAAAACCTTGTGTTCGTCGTCGATCGCTCGGGCAGCATGAGCGGACCGAAGATCGAGCAAGCGAAGAACGCGTTGAAGTTCGTGCTCAACAATCTCCGCGAGGGCGATTTGTTCAACATCGTCGCCTACGATACGGAAGTGTCGCTGTTCAAGCCCGAAATGCAGCGGTATTCGGATGCCACTCGCGGCGAGGCGCTGGGGTTCGTCGAAGGGTTGTACGCGGGTGGGAGCACAAATATCGATGGCGCGTTGCGGGCGGCGTTCCCACTGTTGGCGGATTCCTCGCGGCCCAACTACATGATCTTTCTGACGGACGGGTTGCCGACCGTTGGCGTGACCAACGAGGGGCGGATCGCCGCCGCCGCTCGGGAAGCGAATCGGGTGCGGGCGCGGATGTTCGTGTTCGGGGTTGGATATGACGTGAATAGTCGACTGCTCGACACGTTGGCCCGCGACGGCTTTGGACAAACCGAGTACGTGCGGCCATCCGAGGATATCGAAACGCACATCAGCCGACTGTACAACCGCGTCGGGCAGCCGGCGTTGAGCGATGTGGAAGTGGAAACGCGGTTGGAAGGCGCGCGGCCCGAGCAGGGCCCGCCGCTCAATCGCGTCTATCCCAAGCGGATCCACGATCTGTACATGGGCGACACGCTGGTAGTGGTCGGCCGTTACAAGACGCCGGGCAAAGCTTCTTTCCTCATGAAGGGCAAGGTGCAGGGGCAGCCGCGGACTTTTTCATTCGAAGCGGATTTGATTGCCAAATCGCCCGAGGGGGCGCCGGCGTACATGGAAAAGTTGTGGGCCGTGAGACGCGTGGGGGAAATCATCGATCAGATCGACGTGAACGGTCCCAACAAGGAACTCACGGATGAACTGGTGACGCTCGGGAAACGCCACGGGATTCTGACGCCGTTCACGTCTTTCCTGGCCGACGATCAACCGGTGTCCGGTGTGGTTCGGCAGGCCCCGTCAACGGGACCGGCGACGGGAACGGCGACGGCGGCCGGCGCGACGTTCGGTGGACTGGGCAGGGCGATTGAATCGGCGGGCGCAGGGCGACCCGGGCTGGCGAGCTCGGCGGATGCGGCGGGGGAAGCGAGCAGCCGGTTGCGGCGGCTGGCCGCCGATTCTGGTAAGGAAGCGTTTGCGCTGCGGGCGAACAAGGCGCAGATGCAGGCCGCCGCTCAGGCGCCGGCGGCGGGCGGCGTGGTCATCGCGGACTCGGCGACGGATGGCGTCGTCGTATCGAAGAACGTGCAGAACCTTGGCGACAAAACGTTCTATTACCGCGACGGCCGCTGGGTGGACTCGCTGGCCGAGAACGCCGCTCCCCAGACGGTCCGCAAGGTCCAAAGGTTCAGCGACGATTATTTCGCGTTGGCGCGAAAACATGGTCGAGCTTTCGCGCAGTACTTAGCGCTGGAGGGCACCGTGCGTCTGCGGATAGGGAGCGAGGTGGTCGAGGTTGTCGATTAGGAACCTCGAAAATGTCGGCTGATTTTGTCAAGCTGTGGCGAACAGGCCGTGCGCGTCGATTGTGCCCCGGGCGCTGCCTGTTTCGCGGCGGTTGTTGCTGTCTCTTTTCCAGGCCGATTAAGGAACGTCAGGAGCTTTGAATCTCGATGGGGAATCGGCCATGCCATCTTGGAACCGTTGTCGATTGCTGGCGGGCGTTTTAGGCCTGCTTGCGGCTTTCGGCGAAGGGGCGTGGCTATCGGCGGAGGAAAAGGCCCCGTCAGCGACAGAGGAAAAGGATTTCCATCCCGATGGAAGCGTGCGGATTATTCGGCACGTGCGCCGAGACTCGGCGGGCGGGAAACAATTACACGGTGCCTGGCAATGGTGGGACATGGCAGGGCGCCTCGTCGCTGACGGGGAGTTCGTGAACGGGCGTCGCGAAGGTCGCTGGCAAAGGCTCCATACGCTGGAAGACACGCCCGCCCTGCGAGATGCGGCCTCCAGCGGCTTCGAGCCGCCCTTTCTTTCCGAAGCCAGCTTTCGCAACGGCGAATTGGATGGTGTGTGGAAAACCACAGACGCCCGCGGACGAGTGGCGAGCGTTCTGCGATACGTCGCGGGTGAACGCGAAGGACTGGCCGAGTGGTGGTTTGCCAGTGGACGCAAATCGCAACATGCCGAATACCGTGCTGGCCGGCTTCATGGCGAATTGATTCGCTGGAACGTCGGTGGGGAAGAACTGTTTCGGCGGGGGTTCGACGAGGCGCGGGAAATCGTCATGCAAACCGCTGCCTACCCGGGCGGGCAGCGTCGTCAGTCGATCACACTGCTCGCCGCGCCGCTGCTCTTGGACCGACGCGATGATTGGTGGACAGCCACCCGTGCGGAACATCGTTCGCAGGGGCATGACGAGCGGCACGGAATGACGGCGTTGTGGCATGCCAACGGCCAGATCGCCCGGCATGGAGCGTTCGAGCATGACTTGCCGGTCGGCACGCACACGTGGTGGTTCGCTCAAGGGCAGAAAGCGGTCAGCGGCGATTTTGTGGACGGGCACGCCGAGGGCGAGTGGATTTGGTGGCGGCCGAGCGGCCAGGAACGGGCGCGAGGCACTTTCTCATGCGGCCTTCCGGTCGGAGACTGGCGATGGACTCGCGTCGATGGTTCGACGGTCACCGCCGCCAGCGAGCAGGTGGTCGCGGCGTCCGAGGGGCGTCGGTCGGGTAAGGGAGAAACCGCGAGCCACTCCACGGTTCCAACTCGACCGCTGGCGCCCGTATCGTCCACGTCCAATCTTCAAGTCGCCGCCCTCGATCCGCACGCGGCTCTGCTGGCGTTGTTCGGCACTCAGTGGCCGCGTCGCGACGCTCCGCCGACGCCTCCCGCGATGTTGGCGACCGCGCAAGCAACGCGCGTCGAAGTTCGCCGCTGAATCGTCGGCAACCGTTGACGTTTTCGGTCTTCGCGACGGGGCTGAGGGCCTACCGATCGAATGTCGACTGCGTTGCGGATTTCGCCGTCCATGATGTACAACGACGGCGGCGAACCGATTGACGGAGCGTCGCTTCAGGAGAGGTCCCGACGGCGAAGGTCCTCGGGTTTTTCGAGACTCCGTTACGGCGATTACGATCGGATTATGGAATTCGGAAGTTGTCGCTAAAGCGTCCCCTCCATCAAGTTGGCAAAATGCTTAAACATTTAAAATTGACGAACATCGGCCCTTCGATGTCGATGGAATTGGAGTTTGGAAGCCGTTTGAATGTTTTTACCGGCGACAATGGACTCGGTAAAAGCTTCCTGCTCGACATCGCCTGGTGGTCGCTGACGCGTAAATGGCCGGCGGAAGTGAACTCGCGATTGACCGCGGGCAAGAAAGCGCTGCCCACGACTAGGGATGAAGAAGCCTCCATTGAGTTTTCCTTCTCGGGAAAGGTGAAAACCGAGGACTATAAGAGTATATTCGTAAGAAGAGAGCAGGCGTGGACGGGACGCGCGGGGAGGCCGTCCAACCCGGGATTGGTGTTGTATGCCATGTCGGACGGCAGTTTCGCGGTATGGGACCCCTCCCGCAATTACTGGCGCACGCAGGGCGGGTTGGATATTCAAGAACGCGCGCCGGCGTACGTATTCAGTCCCACGGATGTTTGGGACGGGCTTCCCGGCGAACGCGGTTCTTGGTTGTGCAATGGTTTGATTCGGGATTGGACAGGGTGGCAAAAGGAGAATAGCGGGCCCTTCGAGAACCTGAAGGCGGTGCTCCTTGCTCTCTCTCCTTCAGAGAGCGAACGTTTGATCCCTGGCAATTTGACGCGGATCGGGCTTGACGACGTGCGGGATATTCCCACGATTCGTATGCCCTACGGATTGGATGTCACGGTGCTGCACGCGTCTTCCGGCATGCGGCGAATCATGGCCCTGGCTTACTTCCTTGTGTGGGCTTGGGAAGAGCATAAACAGGCCGCGAAGCAAATCGGTGAGCAGGAGACCCGTCAGATTGTCTTCCTCATCGATGAAATCGAATCCCATTTACATCCCAGTTGGCAAAGAACGATCGTGCCCGCATTGCTTTCGGTCATGAACAAGCTGGCAAGCCACGCTGAAACCCAACTCATCACCGCGACGCACTCGCCGCTTATCATGGCGTCGCTCGAACCGCATTTCGACCATGAACTGGATGCTTGGTTCGATCTGGACCTGGTAAGAGAACCTGGATTGGACCCCGGCACAGCCACCAGGAATCGCCCCAGAGTCGTCTTGTCGCGGCGAACATTCGTTCGCCAGGGGGAGGCGACAAACTGGTTGACGAGTCCGGCGTTCGACATGCGGAGCGCCCGATCGATAGTGAGCGAGCGGGTTTTGGAGGAGGCGTCCAACGCGATGGCGGATCCGAGTTTCGGCAAGTCCGAGGCGGAGGCGATCGACCGAAGGTTGCGCGAAGTGCTTGGAGACACCGACCCGTTTTGGATGCGCTGGCGATTCGTCGCGGAAAAGAAGGGATGGATCAAATGATTAATGTAAACGAACAGCCGGAGCCATCGGCGTTCGACGCGACTGTCAGGCAGCGAGGCCGACTCTACTTGCAGGCAATCGGGATTGACGCGAATCAGCCACTGCCGCCACGTACGACTCTTGAACCATACTGGCGCGATTGCTTGGATGATTTGTATCTCGCGTACAGTGGCGTTTGCGCTTATCTCGCGGTCCACTTTGAGCGAATCACGGGCGCTGGATCCGTGGATCATTTCGTAGCCAAGTCGTCGCTTCCCTCGATGGCTTACGAATGGAACAACTACCGTCTGGCTTGTTTAGGAATGAATAGCCGCAAGCGGGAGTTCGAAGACGTGTTGGATCCGTTCGCTGTTGTGGACGGCTGGTTCCATCTCGAGTTGGTCAGTGGTCGAGTTTTTGCGAACCGAAGGCTGACGCCTGACCGAATCGCTTCGATTGACGCGACCATAGAGCGACTTGGGTTGGATGATTTTGGCTGTCGTGAAATGAGGGCGCGGCACTACGAGGATTACTGTCGTGGCCTGTATCCCAGGGAATACCTGCGACAGCGATCCCCGTTTGTTTGGATGGAAGCGAATCGGCAGGGATTATTGTGATACTCGAAGCAAGCCATCATGGGCGATTCGCGGACTGCGGCCGCCGTTTGCGCCACGCCGCGCGAGTTGGGTGGCTAGCGAAGGTTTTGGTAGGCTGCGACGGCGAGTTGGTCGCAACGCTCGTTTTCCGGGTGGCCGCTGTGGCCGCGGACGTGCGTGAAACGCAACTTGTGGCGGCTCGCGAGCGCGTCGAGCTGTTGCCAGAGCTCGACGTTCTTCACGGGGTCCTTCCCTCGTTTCCAACCACGCGCTTTCCAGTTCGGAAGCCACTCGGTCAGCCCTTGGCCGACATATTTGCTGTCGGTGAACAAGTGGACGCGGCAGGGGCGCCGCAACGCCTCCAGCCCACGGATGACCGCGAGCAACTCCATCCGGTTGTTCGTCGTGTCTCGCTCCGCCCCGGACGACTCCTTTTCGGTGCCCGTCGAGAGATGCCTTAAAATGTAAGCCCAGCCGCCTTTCCCCGGATTGCCGCTGCAAGCGCCATCCGAGTAAAGCTCGACGAGTGGCCACACATCGCCTCCGACTTTCGCGCCATTGCCGTCATTGCCTTTAGGTTCGCCATGGTCGCCATTGCCTCCATCGCCGCCACTCGCCGCGGCGGATTCCCCCTGAGGCTCCCGCGTTGATTCTGAATGCGCGATGTTCGCCACATTCGAATCGTCGGCGTGGCGAGCGGGGCGTGGCTCGGACGGGGCTGGCGGCACGTTCATGGACATGAATAAAGCGAATCTCAATCAGAGGATCTTGGTAGTGCGGCGCGGGTGGCGTCTTCGAGCCGGCCGCTGAAGGGCGACTCGAAACGGGCCGGTTCGCCGCGGTTCCAGGGCACGATGATTTGAAAGGTGCTGCCGCGGCCAAGTTCGCTTTCGACGCTCACTTCGCCGCCGAGTAGCTTGCA
>JBIKVL010000247.1:0-6338 GCA_044356875.1 Pirellulaceae bacterium
CGCCGTTCAACTTCGCAAGCTCGGCGGCGAACGTTTGGTAGGCCGCGTTTTGGCTGGGCGGCCCGATCATCGGCAGCTCGCCCGGTTCATGGCAGCTCGCGAAGACGCCATACAGGCTGTAATAGTCGTCGGCCGGAATCGCATCGAACTTGTGGTCGTGGCAGCGAGCGCAACTGATGGTCAGGCCGAGCAGTCCGCGGCCGACGACATCGATCTTGTCGTCGATGTCGTCATGCACGTTGTTGAACTTGCGGCCTGTGGTTAGGAACCCGAGCGCCGCGAGCGATTCGGTGGGAGTGTCCGGGCCCAGCTGGTCGGCGGCCAATTGTTCGAGCACGAATCGATCGTAGGGCACATCCCGATTGAAGGCGTTGATCACGTAATCGCGATAGGTGTAGGCGTACGGATAGCGGCGTTCCTGGGCGAACGCGTAGCCCTTCGTGTCCGCGTACCGCGCGACATCCAACCAATGCCGTCCCCAGCGTTCACCGTAACGCGGCGACGCCAACAGGCGATCGACCAGCCGCGCGGTCGCGTCGGGAGTTTCGTCCGCGACAAACGCGTCGACGGTATCGGCGTCGAGCGGCACGCCGAGCAAGTCGAGCGCGAGGCGCCGCGCGAGGGTTCGGCGATCAGCGACGGGCGAAAAATCGAGTCCCGCCGCCTGGAGCGGCGCGGCGATCAAGGCGTCCAAGGGGGTGGACAAGCGCGAACGAAGCCGCGCCAGTTCGGCATCGGGAGATGGGATGGGCGGACGCGCGATCGGCTGGTAGGCCCAATGGGATCGGCGATCGACGGCCGCCCGCTCCATGGCGCCCAGCCGAGCGGCCGGGGCCGACGACGTCGCCGGCCATGGCACGCCCATGGCAATCCACTGCTCCAACGCCTCAATCTCGGCGGCGGGAAGTTTTTGATCGGGCGGCATTTTCAACGAGCCGTCGTAACGAACGGCCGCGAGCAACAGACTGTCTTGCGGTCGGCCGGGCGCCGTGATCGGCTGGCCCGCCACACCTTTACCATGTACGCCAGCCGATGTGTCCAACCGCAGGTCGCTCTCCTGCTTCTCCGGTCCGTGGCACTTCCAGCAGCGAGCGGCTAGCAGCGGCCGAATCCGCTCTTCGAAGAATTTTTCCTGAGCGGCCCGCTCGGCCGGCGTGGACGCGGCCGCGAGCGTGGCGACGCCAGAGGTCGCCGCGACCCAAGCGATGATTACGGTTCGTATCGACATGATCTGATCTACCAGCAATGAGTATTCCGTGGCCGGCGTGTTAGCCCGTTGGGCAAGTTGTCCCGCGCGGCGGGTGCGGCAGAGCGCGCCTTGCCCGGCCTCGCGTCGCATCGACCCTAAACCCGTTTTAGCCCGGTCGCGGTTGGCGGGCAACCGCTTCCGCGGCGCCCACTGGTAGCGTCCCACTAGGCGCTGTCCCGCATCCCGCTCGCGAAGTCGCGGACGGAGGTTGGCTGCGGCAAAGGCTTAGGGGCGACTGAAGAATAACTTCCGTAACGGCATGTCGAATAGAACGGATCTTGCGTCTAACCTATCTCGAGTCGTAACTATTCGTCCGTAATTGCATTGTGGCCGCTCCACCGCGGCAGCGATCCCAGGGCGGCGCGTCGCGGCTGCTCCGGCACGCACTGCCCACGGGACACGCTGCCTACAAGACTCGCTGCCTACGGAACTGCACGCAACACTCTCGGCGTCGCCGCATCGGTTAGCACGAATCGCATTCGACCAGTGCTACTGTAGCTTCAAGAGGTTGGTTTCATTCGCGGCTTTTCTCTTGGGAAGTTATTTTTCGGTCGCCCCCTAAGCCACTACTGGAAGGCCGTTCCTGCCAGCCTTCCTGCCAGCCTTCCCACCTGCCTCCCTGCCTGCCTCCCTGCCTGCCGTTCCCGATCTGGGCCGGCGTCGAGTCCCCCTCGCGGCAGCGGTCGCGATATACTTTCGCACCGTACTTTCGCGCCGTACTTTTGCGCCGTTTTTGCTGCCCATGGTTTGTGCCTCGACTGGAGCGACTCGTGATGAACTGCCCTGATGAATCCTCGACCGCCATCCGTTCGCTCACGCGGAGACGCTTCACCGCCACCGCGCTTGCGGCAGTCGCCGGTTGGGCGGTCAGTCGAGGACGCGGGGGATCGGCCAGCGAGCCAGCGCCACGTCGACGGCCGCTGAAACTCGGTTACGACAACTTCGCGGTCCGCGCCATGGGTTGGAAAGCGCCGGCGCTGATCGAGTACGGCGCCAAGTTGAAAATCGACTCGCTGTTCATCTCCGACCTCGACGCCTTCGAAAACCTCGAGTCCCCCTACCTGCAGTCGCTCCGCGCGAAGGCCGCCGACGTCGGCATGCAAATCCACGTTGGAACTTGGAGCATCTGCCCGTCGTCGACCACGTTCCGCAAAACGTGGGGCACCGCCGAGGAACATTTATCGCTGGGCTTGCGGGTCGCCAAGGATCTCGGCTCGCCCGTCTTGCGCGTCATTCTGGGCAACGGCGGCGACCGCGCCACGCCCGGCGGAATCGAAGCCCGGATCGCCGACACCGTGAAGGTGTGCCGCGCCTGCCGCGGCCAGTCGCTCGACACGGGCGTCAAAATCGCCGTGGAAAACCACGCCGGCGACATGCAGGCCTGGGAACTTGTCGAATTGATCGAAGCCGCCGGCAAAGACTTCGTCGGGGCCAACATCGACGCCGGCAACGCGGTCTGGACTTTCGAGGATCCCCTATCCAACCTGGAACAACTCGGCCCCTACGCCCTGACCACCAGCCTGCGCGACTCGGCCATCTGGGAGAGCGAAAAGGGCGTGACCGTCCAATGGACCGCGATGGGCGACGGCTCGATCGACTGGGCGAGCTACTTCGACGCCTTTGAAAAGCTCTGCCCCAACGTGCCGGTCCACATCGAAACCATCTCGGGCTTCAACCGCGAGATCCCGCTCTGGACACCCGACTACTGGAAAAACTGGCCGAAGGCCCGCGCCCGCGATCTGGCTCGCTTCCTGCCGATCGCCCGCCGTGGCCAGGCCCGTCCCGCATGGTCCCCGCCCGCCGGCGTCGACCGCAAAGAAGCGGAAAAACAATATCAGCTCGACCAAATCGAACGCAGCCTGCGTTTCTGCCGCGAAAAACTGGGCATCGGACGATAACCATCGGGACCATTGAGACGCCCAATCGCAACGCCACATACTTTTTTTGATGCCCGCTTAAATAGGCCGCCTCGCGAATCATCATAAGGAGTCGAGTCGAGATGGCCGTACCGGATTTCCAATCGCTGATGCTCCCCTTCTTAGAGGTGATGCAGGACGGCAAAGAGATCGCCATGCGCGATTTGACGGCGGCACTCGCGAGTCGTTTCCGGCTGACGGAAGCGGAACTCGAAGAACATCTGCCCAGCGGTCCCCAGTCCCTCTTCTATAATCGAGTCGCTTGGGCGAAGACCCATCTCAAAAACGCCGGGCTGATTGAAAACCCGGTACGCGGAAAGGTGAGAATCTCGGAGTCTGGTAGAAAGGTATTGCTGAAAAAGCTGACCGCGATCAACTGCCGGTTCCTGAAACAGTTTCCCTCTTATCTGACTTTCATCGGTCAGTCGCCGGGGGACAATACCGCGAGTAGCGAAGAGGCGATTATCGAAAGCACTCAGACTCCTTTGGAATTGATGGAGTCGTCGTTCAATGCGCTGCGTAAGGCGACCGCGGAGGAACTCCTCGCGAAACTCAAGGCTTGTTCTCCCGCGTTCTTCGAGCAAGTCGTGGTTCGATTGTTGCACGCGATGGGCTATGGCAGCGTCAAGGAAGATGCGTCCGTCATGGGCAAACCTGGCGATGGCGGTATCGATGGGATCATACGCGAAGACAAGCTCGGATTGGATGTGGTATGCATTCAGGCTAAGCGTTGGGAGGGCACCGTGGGGCGCCCCGTCATTCAAGGCTTCGTCGGCAGCATGGACTATATTCGCGCCAAGAAAGGCGTGATCCTTACCACCTCGCAGTTTACGAAAGAGGCGTTGGATTTCGTGGATCGTATCGAGGGAAAAAAAGTTGTTCTCATCGATGGAGCTAAACTTACAGCGCTCATGATCGAATACAACGTCGGAGTCACAACTTCAAGACTGTATGAATTGAAGGAAGTATCGAACGACTTCTTCGATGAATCGGAATCCCTCCCATGACAACACGATCGCTCTGCGGCTTGCTCATTGCGTTGTCGTTTGGCCTCGCTTCCGTTCATGCGGAAGACCCCGTCGCGGCGGCTTTGAAACTGACGCGTGAAAGCGGCAGTCTGCCGATCTGGGAGAAAGTGGACGCGGCGGCCTCGGTGGATCTTTCATCCCAGGTGCGCGGCCTGAGCCGTAGCGTGTTCATTCTGGGACACCCCAGCGCCGGGTACGGCACCGGCTTCGTGATTTCCCGGAAGCACCGGTTGATCGCCACGAACGCCCATGTCGCCGACCTACGCAGCAAGGCGGAAAAGATGCTGGCCATCGGCAACGACTCGTCGCAAGTCTTCGAAGTGGACAACCTCTGGTATCACCCCGGCGTAATTCGGTCTTCCAAAGCCGGCATTCATGTGCGCTCGGCCGATCCCGCCGTCGGCGATGTCTTCCCGAGTTGCCCCGATGTCGCGGTTGTCCATCTGGCCGGCGACACGGAGCTTCCTCCCGAGGTCACGTTGGCGGAACGCGGTGAAATCGCCGACATGTTCGCCCGGCCCGTCGGGATGATCGGTTTTCCTGGGCACGACACAGTCTCTTGGCCGAGCGCGGGAGAGAGCGCCAAGGCCACCTACCGCCAAGGCGTCATTGCACGAGCCACCGATTTCTACAACAAGGCCGATGTGCCAACGCAGGATTGCCAATTCTTGCAGCACACAATGGCCAATTGGTTTGGTTTCAGCGGTTCGCCGATCTTCCTGTCCAACGGCCATGTCGCGGCTCTCAACAATTCCGGCAGTTCGGTCAAAAAAGGAGGACTTGTCACCTCGCTGGCCTACGGAGTGCGAGTCGATTGCCTATGGGAATTACTGGCCCACCACGATCTTACCGATCGCGTCGCGGTTCCCTTTCCCAAGAACGAACTGCGGCTCGATCGCTTTCAGGGCGAAGATCCGCAGTTACAAAAACTCACCAAGGCCAGGGACCTCGTGCTGCGCGCCCGCTCCTTGATTAAAGAGAAGCAGTGGAAACCGGCCGGCGATGTGCTCGACGAGGCCACCAGACTGATGCCGGGCTATGCCTGGATCTATGACACGCGAGCGACCTTATATCACGACTATATCAAGGCGACTTGGGGCCTACGGATTTCCGACGCCATTCGCAAAGGCCAAGCCGACTCGTACTTGGCCTATGACGATCTGATTGTCGCCCAGCAGGAAAAGGCGCTGCAGCTCGATCCGACCAACGTCGACTTTCTCGTAAGCCTGGCCAACGCGAGGTCGAATCGCACGTTCGCCACCTACTATCGGAAGTACGATGACGCTCCCAACATTCCGGAGAATCGAGCGATCGCCGACAAAATACTGGCATTGCCCAATATTACGCGTTCCCAAAAGGCGATGTGCTACGGCTTGTATGCGATGTCCTACAGCGGCATCGACGCGTCCATGCCCTGGTATCACAAACAAGTCGAAGCGACTCCCTACGATCCGGCCAGCTTCAACAATCGAGGCGGCCTGCGTTACGACAACGAGGAATTTGAACTCGCGGCGGCGGATCGTGCCCGAGCGAAGCGACTGGAGGAAGCGTGGGCCGCCCGAGTGAAGGCCTGGGAGTTTGCAACGTCCAATGACGCCAGCATGCGCGACGGCGCGCGGGCCGTTCAACTGGCCGAGCAAGCCTGTCAGGCCACCGATCATCAAGAAGCGACCATGCTCATTACGCTCGCCGCCGCCCACGCCGAAGCGGGCAATTTCGACGAAGCGGTCCGTTGGGCGGCCGAGGCCTATCGGCTCGCGGACGACTTCTACAAATCCGAATTCGCAGCCCACCTCCGCAGCTATCGCAACCGCAAACCGTGGCGCGGCTGAGCTTGACTGAGCTTGACTGCCAAACGGTAAACGAGCCGAGGAGAAGGACCTCGTTTACCGCCAATACCGTTCAATTAGCGTTAAGTCCCTGTTGCTCGGAAGCTTGCGACTGCTGCAACATAGAGGGATAAAGACACGCGGATTCACCCCAAGTTAAGGACGGTTGTACCTGTTGGCCGAAGGCCAACTTCAACGTAGCCTGGGGCAACGCCCCAGGTGGGCCAGGCAATACACCCTAGGAAAACGCGAGTTGCCGAAACACCTCCCTTTGGTTGGCTGAAGGCCAACCTCAACCCATTGTGTCGATTCAAAA
>JBIKVL010000246.1:0-6338 GCA_044356875.1 Pirellulaceae bacterium
CGATGCTCACTCCCGCCCACGACACGCGTTCGTCGTCGAATCGCGACCGCTCAGCAAAGAAGGCGTCCACGATTCGGCGTCCCGCCGGCCAAGCCGCGGAAACGAAGAACGAGACAACGACATATCTACCCGCCAACGTGTCAAATTTGAAATCCGGCCGCTGACGCGAACCGGCGACGAACCACGGAGCGGACTCGCCCATGGTCAACAAAGTTTCCCGTCCCGACATGCTGCGTTCTCCGGCGAACGGCCTTATCCCAATCGCCGCTGGGTATCCCCGCGGCGTCAGACGATCGCTTCGATCACGCGGCCGCGGCTGATCGGCAGAGGGCGGCCGACAGGATCGCGGACTTCGGTATCCGGGTGGTAGCCGAGGCAATGAAAGATGGTTGCCAGCAGATCGCGGCCTTCGACTTTGCCATCGAGCGGATCGGCGGCATGTTTGTCGGACGCTCCGTAGACCACTCCGCCGCGGATGCCACCGCCCGCCAACGCCAACGAAAACACGCGGCCCCAATGATCCCGGCCCGCGTTGCCATTGAACCGTGGCGTGCGTCCAAACTCGCCCCACCAGACAACCAGCGTGGAATCGAGTAGTCCCCGTTGATCGAGATCCTCGAGCAGCGCCGAAAAGCATTGGTCCATCATCGGCATGAGCAGCTTCTTGAGCGACTCGTTGTGCTTGGCATGCGTGTCCCAACCGCCCTGGTTCGGTTGGTCCTTGATGCGGGTCCAGTTGATCTGAACCAGCGATACGCCCGCCTCGACCAATCGACGAGCCAGCAACACGCTCTGAGCGAAGCGGCTGCGGCCGTAGCGGTCGCGGACCGCGTCGGTTTCCCGCTGGATCTCGAAGGCGGCGCGGGATTGGGCGCCCGTCAACAGATCGAGCGCCTTGGTGGCGTGGATTCCATAGCTGGCGACCGCAGGCCCTTGGCTCAGTCCTTCGTGATAGCGATTGAGATCATCAAGCAGCGAGCGACGGCCGACTACGCGCGGTCCCGCCAAGTCGTTGGCGAGCGCCAATCCTGGCACGGAAAAGTCGGGCGACGACGGGTCGCAATGGATAAGCCACGGATTGTGCTTCTGTCCGAGATAGCCGGCGTCCTGACCCGGCCACGGAAAATTCCCGTCGTTCCAAATGTGTTCGGGCAACGTCACCGCCGAGGGCAACTGCCCCGGAGCTGGGCGCAAGGCGCGCACCAACGCGCCGAGGCTCGGAGAATTGTTGGGCGGCTTCGGAACGGCACTCTCTTGATTCAACGGTACATGTGGCACGCCAGTCAGCATTTGATAGCCGCTCGACGAATGCGCGTTGTCGTTCGTCACCACCGCCCGGAGCACGGCGACTTTATGCGTCCATGCGGCCGTCTTCGGCATCAGTTCGCCCACGAGCAAACCTGGTGTCTTCGAAGCAATCGTGCCGAACTCGCCCCGCACTTCCGCCGGCGCGTTCGGTTTCGGATCCCACGTTTCATGCTGCGGTGGGCCCCCGGTCAGGCCAAAGACGATCACCGACTTCGCCTTGCCGAACGCTCCACCCAAGGCGTCGCCGAGCGACCGGCTCGAAGCCCCGACCGCTGACGCACCCGCCGTCGCCAAGTCCGCCGCGCGGGCACGCTGCGCGAGCAAGCTGGCGAGCGACAATCCACCGAGGCTGAGACCGCCGACGCGCAGCCATTCCCGACGCGTCGTCCCGTCGCACAGCCGATATCCGTCGTCAAAAAACCGCAACATAGAAATTCTCCGCCTGACGCGTGCCGCATTCAGCATTCAGCAATCAGCATTCAGCAATTGTCAATCGGCGATCAGCAATCAGCAATCGCGACTACGTCCGAGGCGAGCGATCGTCTCGCCTGGACTTTTTTCTTCTTCGATCTCAAAGGGTTTTCAGGTACTCGATCAGATCGCTTTGTTCAGCGGGCGTCAGCGCGCCTTTGCCGGTGACCTTTTCCGGATTATGGTCGCCAGCGAGGACATCTTCCAGCGAATGCGCGCGGCCGTCGTGGAGCAAGCGGACTTTGCGGAAGACGCCGAGTAGCGAAGGCGTGTTGTAGCCGTCGTATCGGTCTGTCGGCGCGCCCAAGCCGACATCGTGGATCTTGCCGTCGGTGAACTGCGGACCCGAGTGGCAACGGACACAGTTGGCCTTCTCGCCCCGGAAGACTTGCTCGCCGCGTTGGGCGGCGGCCGACAACGTGTTCTTCGGCCCACGATAAGGATTCGGGGGCGACTTGAGATTCGACAGATAGGCCATTACCGCGTCGACGTCGTCCTCGGTCGGTTCGGGACCGAGCATGGTTCCTTCGAGCGACGCCCGCATGGCGTCGCGCAGGTCGGTCTGCCATCCGTGCCAAGTCCACGGAGCCGTGGCGCCCACGTTGTACAGAGGTAATACGGTTTTAAACGTGTTTGGAGTGCCGTCGTTGAAGGTGTCCATGCGTTCGGCGTTCGAACCGCCTTCGTAATGACAGGTGTGGCAACTGTACCACTGGTCCAAACTTCGCTTTCCATCGTAAAAGATCGCCGCTCCGCGCCGCGCCAACGACGGTTCGGCCGGACCGCCGAGGAAGATCCGCCGCGCGATTTCCTTGCCGTGGATGTCGACAATCTGCACGGAGTTATCGAGATAGTTGGCGACGTAGGCGAGCTGGCCGTTGGCACTCACCCGCATTCCCATCGGTCGCCCTCCCAACGGAATTCGCCAAAAACGGCTCGGATTCCGCGGCAGCGACGGATCGATCAAGTCGAGATTGGCGTACGGCTTCAACGGCAAATCGCTCAGCCGGTACACCAACAACTCTTGCGTGCCGCTGGCGGCGGTGAGCAGCCATTGCTCATCCGGCGTCAGGCCCACGCCAAACGGATCGGCGACCGCTTTGCCGGGCACGTCGAGCGAAATCGCCTCGCGGCGGGTTTCCTCGTCGAGACGCACTCGGGCCAAACGACTTCCCAGCACCCAGCCCAGCCGGATCATCTGGGGCGTGATCGCGTTGTGTCGATAAGCAGCCCAGGGAAAGTAAACGTGCTTGTTGTCCCGCGAAACCTGCATGTGGCCGAGGTTGATGCCGTGGAACTGTTCCTGATAGAGCATCTTTCGCGCGGCCGTGTCGACCACCGCCACGCCACGATCGCCCGAAACGCCGACAGCCAGACGCGAGCCATCCGGCGACAACGCGAGGTACCGCGGCCACCGTCCAACCGGGATTTCATGCGTCACGCGGCCGCTCGCCAACTCGACTTCCACCACTTGGCCGCTGGCCGCCCGCGCGACATAAGCCCGCTGGCCATCGTTCGTCACCGCGACGCCCGTTGGCTCGAAACCGATCTCGATGCGTCGTTCCACCCGCAGCCGTTCCGCGGCGACGGCGATTACGGTCAGTTCGCCGGAATAATCGCTCGTGACGAGCAACCGCTGGCTATCCGAGGTCCGCACCAGCGCTGCCGGCCGTTCACCCACCAAGACTTCGTCCAAGACGGCGCCGTCGGCGACGCGGACGAGCGACACGGAATTCGAGGTTTGATTGGCGGTCGCGAGCCAGCTTTCGTCGGCGGCCAGCACCACATCCACGGGCGAACGATCGACATTCGCCGGGACTTTGGCGGATTCGGGCGTCGCGGATGCCGAGTCGGCCGCGGGCTCCGCCGCGACGTTGTGGGCGGCGCCGGGAACGAAAGCGGCGATTCCGGCGGCAGCCAAAACGATCGATAAACTTGCCGCGCCCAGAAGGCGAACACGTCGTAGGGCCATTTCGAGTCGCTCCTGCTTCTGTTCTGGATCGGGAAGGGATGCCGAAGGGATGCTAGCGTGGGATTGTCGACAGTCCTAAAACGCGGCCAACTTCGCCGTCGCCTAGCTCATGTCCATGAATCGGGCATATCCGGCTGCTGCCAGGCGCTCATGCCGCCATCGACGAGCAGCATTTGGCCCTGGACGTGGCCGGCGAAGTCGCTGCACAGGAACACCGCCGCGCCGCCGCAGACGTCGGCCGATGGCACCTGGCCATTGGGCGTGTGGAGTTCCATCCAGCGTTGAAATCGTGGATCGCGGTCGATGATCGCGGTGAGCGGGGTGCGGACGAGTCCCGGGGCCAATCCGTTCACGCGGATGCCCAGTGGCGCGAGCGTGACGCACAGCGACCGGACCAGCATCTCGATCGCGCCCTTTGAAGCGTCGTAGCACGTATGAACGGGCTCGGCGAGCCGTCCGTTGATCGAGCCGATCATGAGCACTCGGCCGGCGATCTTCCGCTCGACCCAGCGGCGCGCGAAACGCTGGGTTAGGAAGTAAGGCGCGGCGACATTGAGCCGCATGGTGTGCTCGTAAGTGGCCCAATCCATTTCCAGGTAAGGTTTGTCGATGTAGGTGCCCGCATTGTTGACCAGGATGTCCAGATCGGGCGCCGCCTTCACAGCCCGCTCAAACAGGTCGTCGACCAGCGGCACGGTGTAGCCCGCCAAGTCGCCCGCCAAGTCGCCGGCCAGGAACTCGGCCCGCACGCCGTGGGCACGGCAGTTTGCCAAAACTAGATCGACGGCGTCGGTCCGCTCGCGGCCATGCACCAACACGTGGGCGCCGGCCCGCGCGAACGCCTCGGCGATCGCCCGCCCAACGCCCTGCGAAGCGCCGGTCACCAGCGCGGAATGTCCCCGCAAATCGATCATCGCGGTCAGTGCTCCTTCGGGCTCTCCCCGGCTCTCTTCGACTCTGGATTCTCGATGAGACCGACAAGGAGTTCGGCTATGGCCACGGCTACCGCTATTGTTTGGCGGGAATCTCGCCGCAGGCGGCTAGCGCCATCAACGGGTAGGCCGTGCCGCTGTAGGTGATGTAGTGCCATGAGTCGGTATTCAACGATCGCGTCCACCAGCGGCCCGATTCGCGTTGGTTCTTCTTGAGCCACTCGATGCCCCGTTGCAACCGCGGATCTTTCGCGTCGACCCCGGTCGCTCGCAGCACGAGCACCGCCAGTCCAGTTTGGTGGCCATCGCTGGCAGGGTTCGAGAAGTCCGGCTCGTCGCGGAGCTTCTTCGCGCGGTTCCCTCCACCCCAGGACTCGGGCGCGGCGAAACTGCGGATCGACCAGCCGCCGTCCGGCCGCTGATGGCTCCACAAGACTTCGGCCAGCTTCGCCTTCTGCTCGGGCGAAACAAGGTCCGTCATCCGTGTCGAAGCCCACAACAGCAGCACGCGGCTGTAGTCATGCAGCGGCGGCGTATTGACCAAGTAGTCCTTGAGCTTTTGCACGGCCGCCTTCTGTTTCTCGTCTTTGAGGTCGGCAAGCCAGCCCGGCGCCGTGCCGATGGCCATCGCCGCGACCGTCGCCTCGTGGTACGCGTCCGACTCGAACGGAGGCCAGCAATCGAGCGTGCCCCAGGTGCCAGAAGCAAGCTGAATGTCGAGCATCAGGGCCAACGCATCGCTGGTTTCCGGGGACAGGCTTTTCGCGACGTGCGCGTCCCACTCGGCCAAGCCTGCCGCCAGATAAATCACCTGGGCCGGACGCGTGCCCTTCTTCAGTTCCTTCCTCTCGATGGCCTTCAAGGACTTCAATTGGCTGAGGTAAAAGTCGCGTTGAGCGGTGGCGGGCGGACCGAAGTGCGCGGTCAACGCGGGCCGGATTTGCATGTAGGTGCCGTTGGTGTGGCAGGAGATACAGTTGCGGGCGGAAGACCAAGCCTTGGTGCCCTGTTCCAAATGTTCGAGCGCTTTGTCGACCGAGAACTCGCTGAGCATCGGTTCGTCCGCCCGGGCGGCTGCGACCTTGAGTTCTCCGAGCTCGTACTGCGGCTTGGGTTGAGCCATCAGCGGGCCGGACACCGTGGCGACGACGAACACGCCGCAGAGAACAGCGGGGCAGCGAGCGGACGTGCGGAACGTCGATAGCGACATCATCGGGCGGAACTCCGGCAGGATTTCAGGGCGGGAAAGCCAATCAACGTTGCTCGATGCGGTCCAATGTAACAGTCAGGACGACCGTGAGAAAGCTCGAATGACCGCCCACACGTCGCGCGGTCACCTATCGCGATTTCGTGGGCGATGGGTGTTTTTTGTTCCATGGGAGGCGGCATCGAAGATTGCCGCGCGGCAGCGGACTGAGAATTCCACAAAAATTTTTTGTGTTCGCGCTGGACTTTTCGTGGGATGCCGCGAATCATTGCAGAGCTCGTGGGGCGAGCTCTTGAAGGAGAAGGAGATTTCTCCATGCCTCATTGTGCGCGCCGACTGGTGATTGACGAATCCCGTGTCGGCACTTACCTCTGCAGTACTCGTTGCGCTCGGCGGAGTTCTTTCCGCGATCGCACCCTTGGCGGACTCGATCCGATCCACCGCCAGG
>JBIKVL010000248.1:0-6325 GCA_044356875.1 Pirellulaceae bacterium
AGCCTCAAGAAGCTTTGTTTCGAACTGGGGCTCGACGTCAGCGGCACGGCGGTCGGCAACGATTTCGGCCACGCGGCTGGACCGAAACGCGACGAACAGATCGCGCTCGTGAAGAAGTGGGTGGATTACTCGGAGATCCTTGGGGCGCCGGTGATCCGTGTCTTCGCGGGCCATGCCAAACCCGGTTCGTCGCCTGAAGAAGCGCATCGGTTGATGGTCGCGGGTTTGGAGGAATGCTGCGAGTACGCGGGGCAGCACGGCGTGTTCTTGGCGCTCGAAAACCATGGCGGTCCGACCGCCACGGCGGACGGCTTGCTGGCGTTCGTGAAGGACGTGAAGAGCCCTTGGTTCGCCGTCAATTTGGATTCGGGGAACTTCAACACCGAGGACCTATACGGCGACTTGGCGAAGATCGCGCCGTACGCGGTCAACGCGCAGATCAAGGTCGCGGTCCGCGGGGCCGACAAGCAGAAACGGCCGTCGGACTTCCCGTTGCTGGCGAAAATCCTTCGCGACGCCGGCTACCGCGGCTACGTCGTTCTCGAGTTCGAAGAACCGGGCGATCCCCGCGTCGAGTGCCCGAAGTTTGTCGACCAAATCCGCACCGCCTTTGCGTAGATATAACTCCCATGAACTCGTTGCCGCCCCGTCCGTCAAACACCGTCGCCGCGTTTCGAAGACCCATGCCTCGGCGCGGTACGGCGCTCACCCGCGTCGCGGTGCTGCTCTTTGTTGCCTCGGTCACTGCCGTCGTCCCATCGAGGGCGCTCGCTGGCGTCGTGAAGGTGGAGATCGCGTCGCGGACGCCCTACGCGAACGGCCGCGAGTTTCCTGGGGTGGGAGCGTACGAGACGTTGCGCGGCAAAGTGCGGTTTGCCGTCGATCCAAAGTCGCCGGCGAACCGTGCGATCATCGACTTGGAGCTGGCTCCCAGGAATGCCGAGGGTCTGGTCGAGTTCTCGGCGGACCTGGAGATTTTGGCGCCGGTCGATCGTGGGCGCGGCAATGGGGCGTTGCTGTACGACGTGAACAACCGGGGCAACAAACTGGCGATCGGCCAGTTCAATTCGGGGGCCGACGAGTTCCTGATGCGTCGCGGCTACACGGTGGTGTGGAGCGGTTGGATTGCGGAGACGGCGCCGGGTGCTGGAAGGTTGCGGCTGAACGCGCCAGTGGCGCTGGAAGACGGGCGTCCGCTGACGGGCATCGTGCGTTCCGAGGTGGTGGTCGACGCGGCCGCGCCGAGCGCGAACCTTGGGCAGTGGGCGAATCAGGGCAGCTACGAGCCGACGGCCAAGGGCGAAGCCAACGCGACGCTGACATGGCGCCTTCGCGAAGCGGATCCGCGGATCGCGATTCCCCGCGGCCAGTGGCGTTTCGAGACGCGCTGGCCCGAGGCGGACGGAGAGCGGGGACAACTGCCGCTGATCAGCTTGGAGGTCGTGGGCGGACTGCGTCCCGGCTACATCTACGAGGTGATTTACGAGGCGCAGGGATCCATCGTGCAAGGCACAGGCATGGCGGGCATTCGGGATCTGGTTTCGTATTTGAAGAACGAGCGTTCGGCTGCCAATCCATTGGCGGTCGCGAACGCCGAGCCGCGTTCGTCGATCCGCTACGCGTATGGTTTTGGCGTGTCGCAGAGCGGCCGGTGCCTGCGCACGTTCCTCTACGATGGCTTTAACGCCGACGAGCAGGGACGGAAGGTGTTTGATGGCGTGATCCCGCATGTCGCCGGCGCGGGCCTGGGGTTCTTCAACCATCGGTTCGCGTCGCCCACCCGGCACAACGCCCAGCACGACAACCATCTCTATCCGGCCGATCTATTTCCGTTCACGTACGGCGATGAACGCGATCCGTTCACGGGCCGCGACGACGGCATTTTGCGGCGCAGTCGGGAGGCGGGCGTGGTGCCGAAGGTGCTGCACACGCAAAGTTCCAGCGAATACTGGCATCGATCGGGCTCGTTGGTACACACCGATCCACGGGGGCAACGCGACGCGGAGATTCCGCCCGAGGTGCGCGTCTACGCTTTCGGCGGCACGCAGCACGGTCCCGGAAACAATTCGCCCGCCGCCGCGCCTGGCAATGGTCAACTGATTGGCAATCCGGCTGACTACCGGCCGCTCGTGCGTGCGTTGCTCGACGCGCTGGACGACTGGGTCCGCACGGGCCGGGAGCCGCCCGCGAGCGTCTATCCGCGGATCGCCGACGGCAGTGCGGCGCCGTGGCCAGCGGCGGCCAGCGGTTGGAAGCCGCTGCCGGGTGTGCGTTACCCCGAGGTGATTCAGCAGCCCGAGTGGCTCGATCGAGGCTCCGATTTCGCGACGTTGCGGCGTTCGACGGTCGAGCCGCCGGTGAGTCGCGGGAAGTACGGCGTGCGGGTGCCCGCCTACGACGGCGACAATCGTGAACGCGGAACGCTCGACCTGCCCTGTGTGGCGGTGCCTGTGGGGACGCACACGAGCTGGAATCTGCGGAACCCATCCATTGGGGCCGATACCGAGCTCCTGTCGTTGGCGGGCGGCTACATCCCGTTGCCCAAGACGGCGGCGGATCGCGAGCGGTCTGGAGATCCCCGACTGTCGTTGGCGGAACGCTACGCGTCCCGCGAGGCGTATGTGGCCGCCTATTTGGAGCATGCGAAGAAGCTGATCGCGAATCGTTACCTGTTGGCGGAAGAGCTGCCGGCGTTGGAAGTGGCCGCTCGTCGCGCCGCGGAGGAAATCGCCGCGCCTTGAGCGTTTCCCGTCGCCCTTTTTCCAATTCCGGCTGTCTGCTACACTTGCGGACTTTCCTGCGGGCAGTAGGTAGGTGTTGAGACCGTGATAATCATCCTGAAACCGGACGTTACTGAAGAGCAGATCCAGCACGTGGTGGCGCGGGTCGAGGAATTGGGACTGCGGGCCCACTTGAGTCGCGGGACCTATCGCACCATCGTCGGCGTGATTGGCGACGAGCAAAAGGTTCAGGCCGAGCCTTTGCGGGCCATTCCGGGCGTTTTGGAGGTCGTTCCCGTGCTGCCCCCGTATAAGCTCGCCAGCCGCGAAGCTCATCCGCAGTCGAGCGTGATCGATGTGGCGGGGGTGAAGATCGGCGGCGGCAATTTGGCGATGATCGCCGGTCCGTGCGCGGTCGAGGAACCCGAGCGGATGTTGCGGATCGCCCAGTTGGTGAAGGCGGCCGGAGCGAACATTTTCCGCGGCGGAGCGTACAAGCCACGGACGAGTCCCTACGCCTTTCAGGGTCAGGGCGAGGAAGGGCTGCGGATTCTTCGCGAAACGGGCGACGCGGTCGGTATGCCGGTCGTCACGGAAGTGATGGACCCGCGGCAGATCGACGCCGTCGATCGCTGGGCCGACATGATTCAGATCGGCGCCCGCAACATGCAAAACTTCTCGTTGCTCACCGAGGTCGGACGCACTCGGAAACCGGTGCTGCTCAAACGCGGCATGAGCGCGACGATCACCGATCTGTTGATGAGCGCCGAATACATTCTTTCGCAGGGCAATTCGCAGGTCGTGTTGTGCGAACGCGGCATCAAGGGCTGGGATCCGGCGACCCGCAATCTGTATGACGTGGCGGCCGTGCCGTTGGTGAAAGGTTTGTCGCATCTGCCGATCATTGTCGATCCAAGCCACGCGACGGGGCGGCCGGATTTGATTCCCGCCTGCGCGTTGGCTGGTGTGGCCGCCGGCGCGGATGGTGTCCATATCGAAGTTCATGACTGCCCGGAAAAGGCGAAATCGGACGGTCCCCAGGCGTTGTTGCCGGCCCAGTACGCCGAGCTTGCCGCGCAAATCCGCAAGCTGGCCGAACTGTTCGGCAAGCGTATTTCGCCCTTGCCCGTGAAAGCGGGTTCCTAAGTTCTGACATTTTTCAGCTCTATTCCGAGGATTGGCTCGATATGCGACGGCCTTTTATCGCCGGCAACTGGAAGATGAATCTGACGAAGGCTGAAGCGGTCGCTTTGGCCCAAGCGGTCGCGGCGAAAGTCGGGACTGGGCACGCGGTGGAAATCGCCGTCTGTCCGCCCGCCGTCCACTTGGACGCGGTCGCCGCCGTGCTCAAGGGCACCGGCGTGGGACTCGGGGCCCAAAACGTCTACTTCCAGCCCAACGGCGCGTTTACGGGCGAACTTTCCGTCGCCATGCTCGTCGATCTCGGTGTCCAGTATGTCATTTTGGGACACAGTGAGCGGCGGCGGATCATGGGCGAAACCAACGAGCAGGTGAACGCGAAGCTGCATGTGGCGTTGGCGGGCGGTTTGACGCCGATCGTGTGCGTGGGCGAAACGCTGGACGAACGCAAGGCGAATAAGACGGAAGACATCGTCCAAGAACAGCTCGCGGGGTCGCTGGCCGGTATCACCGCCGAACAGGCTGGCCGCGTGGTGATCGCCTACGAACCGGTGTGGGCGATTGGCACAGGGCAAGTGGCGACGAAGGAGCAGGCCGAGGAGGTCCATGCGGCCGCTCGCAAGATGCTGGCCGGCCGCTTTGGCGCGACGGTCGCCGCCTCGATCCGCATCCAATATGGCGGCAGCGTCAAGCCCGACAACGCCGCGGACCTGCTCGCCCAGCCCAACATCGATGGCGCCTTGGTCGGCGGCGCGTCGCTGAAGGCGGATAGCTTCCTGGGTATCGTCGCGGGCGTCAAACTGTAAAGCCATTCCACGATTCGTAAACGGATTTGATTTTCCCTGCGGAGCATTGACGTCCATGCCTGTTTCTTTTCCCGCGTTGGACTTCGCCTTTCCGGCCGCCCCGCTGTGGGCGACCGCGTGGCATTGGTTCTTTGGCATTCTGCTCTTCGCATCGTCGCTCTTTCTGATTTTGCTCGTCCTGGTCCAGCGAGGCCGCGGCGGCGGGTTGACCGGAGCGCTCGGCGGCATGGGCGGCCAAAGCGCCTTCGGCACGAAAGCCGGCGACCTGTTCACTCGCATCACCATGATCACCGCCGCTGTCTGGTTGCTGCTATGCCTGATGGCGGTCAAAGTCCTCACCTCGTCGCCGTCCGGCCCGTTCGGCTCGGCGTCCAGTTCGGGTTCAACGGATACCGTGACCCCAGCGAAGTCGAGTGACGATGGCAAAGCCGACAAGTCCGGCGGGGCTGCGGGCACCGGCGCTGGCGCGGCCCCGAGCGGCGCGGCCCCGAGCGGCGCGGATGCAGGTGGTGCGGCCCCAAGCGGTGGCGCGGCGGGCGGAGCGGCGCCTGCGGGTGGTGACGCTCCGAGTGGCGGGACGGGGAATGCGCCGGCTGGCGATCCGAAGCCCTAGGAAGACGCGAAGATGTTGTTGAGCATGACGGGCCACGGCGAAGCGCATTCGCGCGTGGGCGGCCGGGCGATTGCCGTGGACGTGCGGACGGTCAACAACAAGTACTTCAAGGTCTCCATGCGGACGGGTGACCGCTATCTGGCGCTCGAACCGCTCATCGAGTCCGCAGTGCGGCAGCAAGTTCGTCGTGGCACCGTACAGGTAGAGCTTCGCATTGAGCGGGAAGCGACGCCGGACGACTACCGATTGAACGAAACGGTGCTCGCCAGCTATCGCCGCCAACTGGAATTGTTGGAGTCCCAGTTGCGGCTCTCGGAACCGATTCGGCTCGAAGCGCTGCTCGCCCTGCCTGGAGTCGTGGAAGAGCGGGCGGCAGTGCGGGCGTCGGACGATTCGCTATGGGCCGAAGTGGAACCGGTGCTCCGCGCGGCGCTCGATAACCTCGATCAAATGCGGCGGGAAGAGGGGCGAGCGATGTCGGTCGACTTGCGAAACAACCGCGAACTGGTCGCGGCGGCGCTCGACCGCATTGAAACGCGGGCTCCGCTGGTGATCGCCGCGTATCGCGCCCGCTTGCTCGAACGGGTGAACTCGTGGGTGCAAGGCCTGGATGCGAGCGGCATGCCGCCGGTCACGCCAGCCGATATCGTCCGCGAGGTTGGGCTGTTCACCGATCGCAGCGACATTTCCGAGGAAACCGTGCGGCTCCGCAGCCATCTCGCGCAATTCGATACGCTCGTGAAGCAGCCCGAACCGGCGGGCCGAAAGCTCGACTTCCTCATCCAAGAGATGTTCCGCGAGACCAACACGATCGGTTCCAAGGCCAACGACGTGGAAATCGCTCGCGAGGTCATCGAGATCAAAACGCTGATCGAGCGAATGCGGGAAATGATTCAGAACGTAGAGTGAGTTGCTAGTTGCCAGTTGCCAGTTGCTAGTTGCCAGTTGCTAGTTGTCAGTTGTCAGTTGTCAGTTGTCAGTTGTCAGTTGTCAGTTGTCAGTTGTCAGTTGTCAGTTGTCAGTTGCCAGTTGCCAGTTGTCAGTTG
>JBIKVL010000249.1:0-6316 GCA_044356875.1 Pirellulaceae bacterium
GCGGCGATGGGAGACGCGTAGTATTCGCCTAGGTTCTTGATCCGCGACAACTGCCACAGCGGCTTGCCGTCGGCCACCTCGAAGCAGCTCGACAGGCCGCCCGCTTTAACGACCAGCAGTCGAGCGCGCGACACGAGCGGCGAGGACAGGTTGGAGGGGCTGCGGTTTTCCAAGTTCCACAAGACGTGCGTTTTTGTGACATCGCCGCTGCCGCCGCCGCGAATCGCTTGAATGATGCTGCCGCCTCCGACCTGATTCGCCGGATGTTGGAACGCGGTGTCGATTTCCTCGGTGCCGATGTAGCCGTCTTTGTTTCGATCGCTGGCGTCGAATTTTTCCCAGAACTCCTTCGGCACTTCCTTGCGGGCGAGAATGCCGTCCTGGTTGGTGTCGAGCCATTCGAGCAGGGCGAATTTGAGCGTGCGGGTGGCGTCGCCGTAGCTCTGCACCGCCACATAGATCACGCCATCCTTCACGACGGGACTGGTCATCATCGTGCGGAGCATCGTGTTGCACGTCCACCGCTCGGCGCCGGTCGCCGGATCGTAGCCCTTCAACTTGCCGGAACCGGCGACGACCACATCGGTGCGGCCGTTCGCTTCGCAGAGAACAGGAATCGAGTAACCGGCGAGCATTTCGCCACGATTGGCGCGCCAGCGGACGGCGCCGGTGGCGGCGTCGAGCGCGACGAGGTACGGCGCCAGATCGTCGTCTTGGCAGAACAGCACGAGGTCCTTGTAGACGACCGGCGAGGAGGCCGCGCCCCAATCCATGAGGTAGGCCGGCTTGGGCAGCTTCGCTTGCCACAATTCCGCGCCGGTGGCGGCGTCGACCGCGATCATGCCAAGCGTGCTGAAGTACGCGAACACGCGTTTGCCGTCGCTGGCCGCCGTGGAAGACGCGTGGCTGTTCGGCGGCGTGATCCGCGGCAAAACGCCCGTGTCGTAATCGCGTTTCCACAGCGGCTTGCCGGTCGCCGCGTCGTGGGCGAAGAGCGAAAACCGCTGTTCGCCCGTCATCGCCGTGTTGAAAACCCGGCCCGACGCGATCACGGCCGAACCGATCCCATCGCCGAGCGGCGCTTCCCACTTCACCTTGTTCTGAAAGGAAAACTCGATCGGCAGCGAGGCGCTTGTCGACACGCCGCTCGCGTTCACTCCGCGGAATTGTGGCCAATCCTCCGCTCGACCGTGACCAACCGCCAGGAGGCTCGCCAGCACGCCAGCCAAGACCGTGGCCGCGACGGCGGCTGGTGTTCGTTCCATCCGGTGAGAGGCCATGCAGAGTTTCCTTATCGCGAAGTTGGAACGTTGCGTTACGCGCGGCTGGACGACAATTCAGGGATCGGTTCGCCGGTCTCCAGAATCCGCGTCGGACGACCGCTGTGATCGACCAGTGTAAGCGATGGATCGATGCCCAGGTGGCGATAGACGGTGGCGAGCAGGTCCTGTGGGGAATACGGACGCTCCACCGGATATTCGGCTTTGGCGTTTGTCGCGCCAATCACTTGTCCCATCCGCAAGCCGCCGCCCGCGACGAGCGCCGAGTAGGCTTGCGGCCAATGGTCGCGGCCGGTGCCTTGGGCATTATGGCTCAAACGCGGTGTCCGGCCAAACTCGCCCATGACCACCACCATGACGCGCCGGTCGAGTCCCCGATCGGCGATGTCCGTGATCAACGCGGCGAGCGCTTCGTCCAAGTAGGGCAAGCGGCGTTTCATGAAGTCGGCGAAATGGCCGGGACGGCCAGCGTTCATGATGTGGTCGTCCCAGTTCGTGAACTCGGGCCCCGACTTAGGAGTGTCAATGTAGAGGCTGACGACCGCCGAACCGGCCTCGGCCAACCGCCGGGCAAGCAGGCAGCCTTGGCCCCACAGATGACGGCCATATCGATCTCGGACGGTATCGCTTTCGTGCGATAGGTCGAAGGCTGCGGCCACCGTCGGACTGGTCAACAGTTCATAGGCTTGATCGCGAAATCGTTCGAGCGAACGCACCCGCGGCGCCATCGGTTCATGAAGACGACGGAATTGATCGATTCCCTCCATCAACTGTTTGCGGTGACGCAACCGATCCAAGTCGAGGCCGACAAGCGAGATTTGCGGTGGGCGATAACTGGCGGCTGAAGGATCGCCGATGTCCAGGGCTCCATGTTCGGGTCCCAGATAGGTCGGACGCGTCATGTAGGGCTTTTGGGGAATCGCGACATAAGGCGGCATCGAACCCGGGCCTCGCCCCCGCATGTAACTGGCGATCGAACCAAAATCCGGATGCTTGCTCTTGGATTGCGATGTTGGGTCGAGCACTTCGGGACGCTTGCCGGTCAGCGTGATGATGCCGCCGTCGCTATGGATTCCCACATCGTGATTGAGCGAACGGATGAGCGCGAAGCGATCGGCGATCGCCGCCTGCTTTGGGAAATGTTCGCAGATTTCCATTCCCGCGACCTTCGTGGCGATCGGGGCAAAGAGGCTGCGATAGTCGGTCGGCGCCGCTGGCTTCAGGTCGTACGTTTCCAGCTGCGACGGCCCGCCATGCAGGTACAGCAGAATCACCGAAGTGTCACGCGCGGTTGAACCAGTGGTGGCGGCGGTCGCATCGCGGGCGGCCAGCACTCGGTCCAGGCTCAGCGCACCGGGGATTAATCCACCGAGCACGGCACCGCCCACGCGGAGGAATTCGCGTCGGCCGACAGCGCCACCCCGCGTCGGCAGCGAGCATTGTCGAAGCACGCAACTATCCCGATCGGCGGTTCCCGCTTTCATGGGCGATCGACTCCCGGTATTCCGTCTCACTTTTGGCCGAAGCGTGGGCCACGCGGAATGAGATCCTCGCGGCACGTCATGGCGTGAACATCGGCTATCACCGATACGACGAACGGTGAGCGTACTCGGCCAGAAGCCCTCGAAACAGATGCGGGACTCGTTTCCGAAGTGGAATCGAGTCCCAACGGGTGTCGCGGATTGGTTCTAGGCATCAGGGATGACACAGGCGGGCAACCCGTTCGCCCCTACCAGCTAACCAGCCCGAATTCCGAGCCGAAAGAAGTCCTTCGTGAGCGGAGCATCAGCGTCATCCGCCGTCGGTGCATCGCCGCGTCCCTCGACCTCGTTTTCCTCGACCTCGCGTCCCTCAACTTCGCGTCCTCCAACCTCGCGGCCCGCGGTAGCGCCCGCTTGGAACGAGCCGACTCGGACCGGGCCGACTTCGACATCCACCTTGTCGATTTGGCGAACCAAGTTTCCCAAGAAGGCGCCAAGCTTGCCCGGGCGTCGCGTCTCGTTCGCGCGAGGCGGGTTTCCCTGACGACGGATTTCGGGTTGAGACGTGTCGCCGACGCCACCCCGAGTCTCACGATGGCGTTGAGCGTTCGACCGAATCCGCGCGACAGCCTCCTTCAGGGCTTCTAGGTTAGCTTCCACTTGGACCGCGACACGGGCATCGCCATAGTCGGCATTGAGCGGTGCTTTACCTGGCACTTCGCGTTGAGCGTTGCCGACGGAAGCCAGTTGAATGGCCACGGCAAGCCCCGGTTCACCAAGGCTTTTTCCAAGACGAGCCCAGGCCTGCGCACGACTCATTTGTTCCCGCTGAATCCAGATTGCGGCTTGCTTGATCGCCACCGTCGCTTCCACTCGGCCGGCTCGCACAAGCACGCCGGTGTCCGCGCTGTCTGTTCCTTCGATCTGGAACTTATCTCGGTGAGTCGGCGCTGGCTTGCCGATGTCGCGGCAGTAGCCTTCCACGAGGAACGTGCGCACCAGGTTGTCATTCACAGACATACTGGACGCGTTCACCCATTTGTCGTTCGTCGCGACGAGCTTGACGCTAACCAACGCCATCGACTGAAAGTCTCCGTTGATGGGCCTCGCGACGGTGCCTTCGACGATGGTCAGATTCAAGGGGTGATCGCATTTGCGACGAACATGGACGAGCACAGAGTCGCCCGAGGCGAACCCCCGGCCAGTCACCTCGACCGAAACGAGATCCCGCGCGACAGCCGTGTGCAGCGGCATGGTTTCCGGCGCCGGCACCTCGCGTGCGGCCGCTGTTTCCGTCAGTCCACCGCCCACAAGGGCCAAACTCAAAGCGGCGATCCACGCCAAGAATCTGGTTCGCCATTCAACCCACGTAACGCTCGTCGTTTTCATAGCAATCTCCCATTCCGCGATGCGCGCCCTCGCAAGCCTTGACACCGGCTGCGTTCATTCTGCAGGGACGTGGCATCAACGCCTTCGTCACTCTTACAAACGCATCGAAGAGGCGATTCTTGCGCGGAATCCACGAATAATTCCGTGGATTTTTTCAAGGCGACGAAGGGGCCGCGCTCGTTTACCGCGGCGTTCGTTTACCGCCGAGCCGTAGGCGACGGCTGGGCTGGCAGACCGATTCGCCTCGCGGTGCCGCAGCCCGCTTTCCAACCGAGCCAGCGCCTGCGGCTTGGCGGTAAACGACGGAACTCCATTTCCCGCCAAACTCGTTTACCGCCGCCCTCGTTTACCGCCGAGCCGTAGGCGACGGCTGGGCTGGCAGACCGATTCGCCTCGCGGTGCCGCATCCGGCTTCCAACCGAGCCAGCGCCTGCGGCTTGGCGGTAAACGACGGAATCCCGCATGACAGGCGGCCGCGGATGTTTCCCGTCTTCAAATGCGGCCCCGGACGGCTAGAATCCTGCCGGTTGACGGTCGATCCGAACCCTCTCTGCGGGACTACAGGCGATGACGCTGGAACTCGTGATGCTCTGCTTGCTCAGTGGCGGGGACTGGCCGCAATTCCGCGGTCCCAACGCGGATGGCCACGCGACCGGGCCAGCGCCGGCCGTCGAATGGTCGGACACTAAGAACGTGGTCTGGAAAGTCGAATTGCCCGGCTTGGCATGGTCATCGCCGTCCGTCGTCGGCAACCAAATCTACTTGACGACCGCCGTGCCGCAGGACGGCGGACTCTCGTTGCGAGTGCTGTCGATCGACACGGTCCAAGGCAAGACGCTTTGGGAACGCGAAGTAGTCGCGGTGCCCAAGGCGCCCGCGATTCATTCCAAGAATAGCCACGCCAGCCCCACGCCCATCGTCCGCGACGGCGCCGTCTACGTCCACTTCGGCGCCTTGGGCATGGCGCGACTCAACGCCAAAACGGGCGACATCGTCTGGCGCTGCGACGAACTGCAATACCCTCCCGTCCATGGCAGTGGCGGCTCGCCGATCCTGCACGACGGCAAGCTGGTGGTCGCGTGCGACGGCAGCAACACTCAGTTTGTCGCCGCCGTGGACGCCGCGACGGGCAAGGTCGCGTGGCGCCGACCGCGGTCGGTGAAGCCCCGCATCGGCCATTCGTTCGTCACCGCCACGGTTGTGACCGTCGACGGCAAGCCGCAAGTGTTGGCGCCCGGTCCCGACCACTGCGCGGCGTACGACCTGGCGACCGGCGAAGAGCTGTGGAAGGTGATGGCGCCTGGTTGGTCCGTGGTGCCGCAACCGGCGATCGGACACGGATTGGCGATCTACAACCATGATTTCGACAACCCGGAATTGATGGCCGTGCGGCTTGGCGGCGCCGGCGACATCACGCAAACGCATGTCGCTTGGCGGTTGAAACGCGGGGCGCCAAGCACCCCTTCGCCGGTACTCGTCGGTGAAGAGCTCTACTTTGTCTCCGACAAAGGGATCGCGTCGTGCGTGAACGCGAAGACCGGCGAGCCCTACTGGTCGGAGCGGCTTGGCGGCAATTTCTCCGCGTCGCCGATCGTCGTCCAAGATCGCATCCTGTTCCTCAACGAAACCGGCCAAGCGACCTGGGTCCGAGTGGGCCAGAAATTCGAAATGATGGAACGCAATGAGCTGCCCGGCCGCACGCTCGCCACCCCAGCCTTCGCCGCCGGAGCGATGTATCTTCGCACCGATACCACGCTCTACAAAATCGCGGCGCCACCAGCCGGCCGTTAGCTCACCGATAGATGGTCTCCCGGAGCTACCAAGTCACGGAGCTACCAAGTCACGGAGCTACCAAGTCACGGAGCTACCGAGACGCCGAGCCACAGAATCACCGAGCCACGGAGCCACCGGGCTGCGTTATCACCGGGCTGCGGAGAGGCATGAGAACAAGATTGGGAAGTTGATCGTCGCGAAGGAACTCTCGCCAGCCCGCCAGCTCGGTGATGCGGTTGGTGATCGACGTGCTCTCGGCAACGCCACTTCAGGCTCGGTAAGGAATCAGTTCCGCATGCTTGCGATCGCCGCCACTCCCGGTTCCTGCCAACCGATTCTGACAGACGAACCTGAACCGGGGCCGCCTGGCCCCGGCGCGGTGCTTTGCCGCAC
>JBIKVL010000250.1:0-6310 GCA_044356875.1 Pirellulaceae bacterium
TGCGAAAGCAGGCCGTCTCGACCGCTGGGTCGATCCGTATGGACTCGGTATCCGCCGAGCCTTCCACGCAAACTTCCACTTTTCCGGCTGTCGCCGCGAAAACATCTTGGCAAAAGCGTTCGAGGGCTGCGAACAAGCCGACATCATCCAGCGCGCTCGGGCGGAGTCCCCGCGCCATCCGCCGCACTTCATCATGGGTCGAACTGGCGATCCGCCGCAATTCCTCCAGATGCCGTCTTACGGCTTGCTCATTCGTCAATTCTTCCACAGCCCGCAGTCCTACCAGCATGCTGGTGAGCGACTGCCCGAGTCCATCGTGCATTTCCCGAGCGACCCGGCCGCGTTCATCCTCTTGGATCGTGAGCACGCGTTGAAGCAACGCCGTGCGAATCACCACCAATTCCTCCAAGGGCCGAATCACGGCCATCCAGAGAATCGGCGCCAACACCGCCGTCAGCACCAATCCGTCCGCCAGCACCATGACCAAGTCACGATGCCGATCGGGCAGTAGCTCGGGCAATACCAGCATCAACGCGGTCTCGATCGAAAACACGCTGCCGAGAACGATGGCAAATAGCCGTCCTGGCCGCAAAGGGCCGCGACGTGGATCGGTGAAAAGCGGCAACGCGGTTCCTCCCTGTAGGCCCTAAAGCCCTCGCGCCGAGCGAACGCATACGAATCGAAGAACGACCATGCCAGCTTCCGCCGGATCGTCCCTGGGCCGTCAGCGCGGCGTCGGCGGCCGACGGCCCACCGTGACTTCCAGTTCCAATTCATAGCCGTCGCGAAGCACTTTCACTGGCACCTTTTCGCCGACGGCTGTTTGGCTGACGTTGGCGATCAGGCCGTCCGCCGTCTCCACCGGCCGTCCATTCCAGGACTGGATCACGTCGCCCAGACGAATCCCCGCGGTCCGCGCAGGCAACTCTTCGCCCAGGGGAACATCGGCGAGCCGCCGGACAAGGGCTCCGCGTTGCTCATGGGTGAGGCCGAGTTCTTTCGCAAGTTGTTCGTCGACGGTTTGCGGCTCGATTCCGAGCCAACCTCGCGCCACCGCGCCGCGCGTTTTCAGATCGCGGTAGACGCGTTCGGCGACTTGGCTGGGAATGGCGAAGCTGACGCCCTGATAGGCGGCGCCGACGATCGCCGTATTGATTCCCACCACTCGCCCCTGCGCGTCGACCAACGGCCCACCGCTGTTGCCGGGGTTCACGGCGGCATCGCTCTGCATCAAATCCTGAAACGGCGTTCCCGCCAGCCCCGCCCGATTCTTCGCGCTCAGGATGCCAAAGGTGATACTCCGCTCCAAGCCGAACGGGCTGCCCACCGCCCACACCAAAGCGCCAACCTCCAATGACTCGCTATCGCCCCACTCGGCCGCGATCACGCCGGGCGCATCCACTTTGAGCACCGCGATGTCGGTCGGTTCGTCCACGCCCACCACGACCGCTGGCCGTCGACGCCCGTCGCTCAGCACTACCTCGATCCGCCGCGCGTCCTCGATGACGTGGCGGTTCGTCACGATGTGGCCCTCGCCGTCCATAACCACGCCCGATCCCTGCCCCGTTTCCGCCCGGCGGCGGGGACGGCGGCGCGGCAAGCCATTCTCATCGAGTTGACGGTCGCCTTCGGTTTTCTCCCGAGCCGATGCTTCCTCCTCGCCGCTTTCATCCGCGATGTTGATATGCACGACGCTGGGACCAACACGCTGGGACACCATCTCCGAAGCGCGGGAAAACTCGCCCAGCGGCTGCTGCTCCAGCCACCGCGCGGCATTCTCCACCCGAGCCCGCAGCCGGCCCCGCTCGAGCCGGTACTGCAGCTCTTCCACCAGCAGGGGCAATCCCGAGATCAACACGAGAAAGAACCCCAGCAGCGTCAGACACCAAGTCAGGCGATACGCGGCGCGCGACGCCAAATTCACCTGGACGATCTCCGCCGAACGCTGCGAACTGGCCCGGTCCGCCAGCTTGTTTTCGCCTTCTGGCGACTCCGGCGTGTCTGGCGACTCCGGCGTGTCTGGCGACTCCGGCGTGTCTGGCGACTCCGGCGCGTCTGGCGCGTCCGCCACGACCAACGAAACGCTTTCGCCATCGCGGGAAGCCGTGGCCTCCGCCCCAGGCGATTCGCTTGCCGCAGCGTTCGCCGATTCGTTCGCCGCAGCGTTCGCCGATTTATTCGCGGCGGCGTTCGCCGATTCGCTCGCCGCAGCGTTCACTGATTCGTTCGCCGAATTACACGCCAAAACGACTGGAACATCCCCCTTCGAGCACGCCGCAGCCGGCGCATTCCCCGAGGACAACGCGGCGGAATCGGCCGGCACAGCGGGAGAGTCGTCCAGCGGAGTCATAAGTGGACCCTATGGCGAATCGGGTTCCTCGGTCACGTTCACCTGCTGCATGATATCGCCCTGGGCAATGGCATTGACAACTTCCTGACCGGAAATCACCCGGCCGAAAACGGAATGCTTGTTGTCCAGCCATGGCGTCGCCACGTGGGTGATGAAGAACTGCGAGCCATTCGTGTTCGGGCCGCGATTGGCCATCGACAACACGCCTGCCCCGTCATGCCGCAGCTCCGGATGGAATTCGTCCGCGAACATGTATCCCGGACCGCCCGTGCCGTTGCCGGACGGGCAACCGGTTTGGACCATGAAATCGGCGATCACGCGGTGGAACTTCAAGCCGTTATAAAACCCCTGTCCCGCCAACTTTTCGAAGTTGGCGACGGTTTTCGGAGTTTTGTCGGCAAATAGACGCACCCGGATAGTGCCGCGGTTGGTGACGATCGTGGCGACCTTCATGCAAACTTCCTGGAACTCTAGGAGTGGAACGGACAACTGTCGGGGCATTACCCGACTCGCATCCTACAAATAGACCCGACGATTGTACACGTACCACTCGAAGACCAGGACGCATACGCCGATCCCGAGCAGCCATTTCCACAATTCCCGGCGGCCCGCTTGGGCGCTGCCGCCCGCTGCCTTCACCTCGGATGCCCCGATCTTCACGTCGGTAGGCGGGGTCAAGTCGGTTTCCCGAATGTCGAACAAGTTCACGGCGAACCACTGGCTCGGCTCCGGCGAATCGCCTTCGTACACCGAATACAAGCCCGTCTTGTCGGTCGCGTTGAACTGGAAGTAGCCCAGCCCCGACCGCTTCAATTCTTCCGCGTTGGTTCCCGCCGGCCCGCGGACCCGGACTGTTTCGACGGGCGTCAAACCGCGAAACGCCAATGACTCGCCCGGCTGCACGGTCGCCGCCGATTCGGCTTGACCACCGCCCGCCAAATGCCCCAGCACGTTTTGCCAGAACACCGGGAAACTGTACCAACGCGGCCAGTCGGTGTTCGGTTGGATCCCGCCCTTCCCGTCGTCCGTCACGAGCGCGAACCCCATCACCGCGTCCTCGAAACTCTCCCGAGGCGCGATCGCCAGCAGCGGCCCGTCCTGGGAATCGAGCAACGAGCGGGCCCCCTTCGGCCCCTTCACGACGAACCCCTCGACAATCCGCACGTGCGTTGGATCCGGCATCGCCACGAGCGGATGGGAACGCTCGACGTCGATGATCGCCACCGGCGAGACTTTACCGCCGTTCGACCAAGTCTCGCCTGGCGGAACGCTTCCGAGAAAAAACGTGCTCGCCACCGGCATTTTTTTAGGCGAGCAGCGGTCGTACAGCACCAGGTCGAAGTCGCCCGCCGCCGCCCGCCGCTCATACTCGGGGTCTTCCAAGTATTTTGGTTCCGCCACCGTGACTGTCGCTAGCTGCTTCGCCGCCGTCGTCTCCAGCGCTGTTTGAAGCGCCGTGTTACCGGCTGTCACGCATAGCATGGCGGCTGGCTTTCTTGGATTGAGCGCCGCGAACGCCTCGTTGTCGACCGCGAGAGCGTCCACCGTCGACAGCGCCAACCGCAACACGCCCGGCTCGGGATCGCGCAACTCGAACCGCACGCCGCCGCCGCCACCCGCCTCCAACTCGACCTTTTGCGCATCCAGCAGTTGCTCGCCGCGGTACAGCGACGCTTCCACCTCCACCTTCTCCGCGCCGCGATTCTCCAACCGGGCGAACGCTTGCACCTGTTCCAGCTTCTCGCTGTTGCGTTCCGTGGTGAACGCCACAATGCCGACGTTTTCCGCCGCCGCGCCGATCTTCACGTAACGCGGTTCGAGATTGCCCAAGGCGAAATCGGGCACTGGCTGGAAGCCACCGTCGGAGACCAAGTACAGCGTCGCGGGCAAGGCGCCGGCAACCTGCAGATCGGCCGGATTCCCCGCCTCGCTGGTTTGTCCCGGATTGGCCAGCCCCGAAGCCGCCCGCAACGCTTCCTGGAGGTCGCTCGGCCGCGACGTGCCTTGGATCCGCTGCACGCGTTCGCGCAGCAGGCGGCGATTGTCGGTGAACGACTGCTCGATCCGCGCTTCGTTCGAAAAGCTGATCACCATCGCCACGTCGCCACGCGACATCTGGTCGATCAATTCGATCACTCGCCGCTTCGCCAAATCAAGCCGCGTGCCGCCCGGTTCCTTAGCTCCCATGCTCGCCGACGTGTCGACGAGAAAGATGAAGCGATCACCGAGCAGCACCGTGCCTCGGCACCCCGGCCGCAAGACGGCCAGCATGATCAGCGCGACCAAGAGCAATTGCAGGAACAAGAGAACGTTCCGGCGGATTCGCTGCCAGATCGAATTGACATGCAGATCCTCGATCGCCCGGCGCCACAGGAAAGTGCTCGGCACCTCCACCGGCCGCCGTTTCAACCTCAAAAAATACAACAGCACGATCAGCGGCGGCACCGCCACCAACACGGCCCACTGCCACGGCTGCAGCGTGTTGTTGAACAGGCCGCTCATCGAACCAGCCCCCGCTTCCGCAAATAGGTCGCCACCAGATCCTCGACCGGCGTCTGGCTGCTCGCCATCACGTAACTCACGCCCCGCCGCGAGCAAAACTCACGCGCCCCGTTCACGAACGCCGCCAGCGTCTTTTCATACCGATCCAGCAACGGGCGGCTGATGGTCAATTCCGTCTCATCCCCGTCCTCGCAGTCCACGAGCTTCAAATCGCCCTGCAAATCCGGACGCAGCTCGGCCGGGGACAACACCTGGATCACGTAGAGATCGACCCGCCGCGCGATCAACCAACGCAAGGCAGACTCGTAACCGTTCTTGTCCATCAGGTCGCTAATCAAGACCACGATGCCCTTGCCGGTGTTGCGCAAGCAAAAGTCGCGCACGCCAGCCTCCAACGGCGCGTTCTGTTCGGGGCGAATCCCGTCCAGGTACTCGAGCATCCGCCAGAGGCTTTTCCGCCCTCGCAGCACGGGCGCGGGCCGCGACCGCGACCCGCCCAACGTTTCTATCTTCACGCGGTCCGCGCGGCACAAGCCGATGAAGCCGAGCGCCGCCGCCAATTGTTTGGCGAACGCCAGCTTCGATGGCTCGCCGAAATCCATCGACGCGCTGGCGTCGATCAGCGTGTAGAAGTGGAGGTCTTCCTCCTCGAGAAACAACTTCAGGAACAGGCGGTCGAGCCGCGCGTACAAGTTCCAATCGATGAACCGCAGATCGTCCCCCGGCACGTAATTCCGGAAATCCGAAAACTCGACCGATTGCCCCTTCCGCTGGCTCTTGCGCTCGCCTTTCATCCGGCCGCGAAAAATCTTCCGCGAAACCAATTCCAGGCGTTCGAGCTGCGCCATCAACTGCGGACTCAGTAGAGCCGACGTGGCGAACGGTTCGGTCACTGGGCCTTCTCCTTCCAGACAATCGCGTTCACCGAACCGCTCCGCCCACCGAAACAACAGGTCCGCCGAAACAACAGGTCCACCGAGCCGCTGCGGTTACCGTGCCAAGGCGGCCACGACCGGCGCCGTATCCGATTTCTCGGGCAGCAACTCGAGAATCTCCAACAACACGCGATCCGTATCGATCGACTCGGCTTGCGCCTCGAAATTCAGAATCACCCGATGCCGCATCGCGGGCAAGTAGACCCGCCGAACATCCTCGAAGCTGACGTTGTAGCGGCCTTCGAGCAACGCGCGGACTTTGGCGGCAAGCGCCAGCGTTTGGGCGCCGCGGGGACTGCTGCCCCAGCGCAAATACTTGTTCGTTGGCGGCAACGCGAACTCACCCCCCGGGTGCGTCGCCAACGTCAAACGCACGAGATAGTCCTGCACGTGCGACGCTAGCACCACTTGGCGGATCAATTGCTGCCATTTGCGGATTTCGCCGCCATCCATCACCGCCTGCGGTTCGATCTTCACGCCCCGCGTCGTGCGATCGACTATCGTCGACAACTCTTCACGGGTC
>JBIKVL010000251.1:0-6297 GCA_044356875.1 Pirellulaceae bacterium
CCACTTGGCCCAATGGCTTGGCTGCCGCCGATCGCTTGCGGGACGAACGCCGTTACGCCGATGCCCTGAACGCCTATCTGGCGGCCTCGCAGACCGAGCCGCGGGGTTGGGTCAAGGACGTGATCAAGGCCCGGGCCATCGCCTGTTTTCGCGAACAACCACAACCGGTCCGCGCGGGCGAACTCTTTCTGTCGATGTACCAGCGCGATCCCGAAACTCCCCATTTCGATCTCATCCCGCTCGCCTGGATTCCGGCCTCGGAAGCCGTGGAGTCGACGGATGGCAAGCTCCGCGATTCCGCCCAGCGGTGGCTCGCCGAAACCGCCAGTCCCGGATCGATGCTTCTTGGGGCCAGTTGGTTGATTTCCGCGGGCGAACCGGGCCGCGCAGTCGCTTCGCTGCGATCGCTGACCCAAAACGCCGACAAACGCGTCGCGCTGTTGGCCGAGGCGCAACTGTGGCGCACTCGCTTGGTTCAAGCCCAGGAATCGGAGGTGGAAGCCTGGGAACGGATACCGCCGCGGCTGCCGGGGCCGCTGCGGGCCGGTCCCCATTTCACCTTGGGACTCGCTTGGCAACATTGCCGACAGCCGGAACGCGCGGCGCTCGCGTTCCTGCGCGTCCCGATCGAACATCCGGATCAAGTCGCGTTGGCCGCCGCCGCGCTCGAACTGGCCGCTCGACAATTCGACCAGCTTCAACGCCCCGAGGAAGCCGCGCGACTCCGCCGGGAACGCGCGACTCGGTTCGGCGGCAAGGTGGAAGCCATCGAACGCTGATCACCGGACGCGCAGCCGGTTTTCCATCGAGCACGTCGAGCGTAGAATGGGGCGTTTCACTTCGTTGCCCGCGCATAGGGATTCGATGAACGCAACGCCCCAACAGCCCAAGATCGCCTCGGACAAAAAGGCGGTTGCCAAAGCCGTTCATCCCTATCCGTTTTGGAGCCCGCGATTCTGGCACGGCATGCGGTTCGGCGATTGGATACGGCTCTGGGGAAGTCATCGGTTCAAAGCCCATCCGCTGCGGCTGCCGATGGCGATCATGATCACCTTGATCACCCCGATGAATTCGCTGCTGGCGTTGGTCCAGCGGTTCGTGTTCGGACGGCGGATCGCCGCCGCGCGAATCGATCAGCCGCCCGTTTTTATCATTGGGCATTGGCGGAGCGGCACGACGCTGCTGCACGAGCTGATGTTCCTGGACAACCAGTTTTGTTCGCCGACCACCTACCAGTGCTGCACGCCGAGCCATTTCATGGTGAGCAATTGGTTCCTGCCCTGGTGTACGTCGTTTCTTCTGCCCAAAAATCGGCCGATGGACAACATGGAGGCGGGCTGGGACCGGCCGCAGGAGGACGAGTTCGCGTTGTTGACGCTTGGCGCGCCGACGCCCTATTTGCGGATGGCGTATCCCGAGGATCCGCCCGCGCACATGGAATTCCTAGATATGCAGGGGGCCGCCCCGCGTGACGTCGCCAAGTTTGAACGCGAATTGGACTTCTTCGTCCGCTGCTTGACCGTCTACGCCGGAAAACGCGTGTTGCTCAAGTCGCCTCCCCACACGGGCCGCGTCGCTCTCCTGGCGAAACTGTTCCCGGGCGCTCGCTTTGTCCACATCACTCGCCATCCCTACTCGATCTACCCCTCGACGCTCAAACTGTGGTACACGCTCGACGACGCCCAGGGGTTGTCCGTGCCGCGGCCGGGCCCGCAGCGCGAGGAGTACGTGTTCGCGGCTTTCGAGCGGATGTACCGCGGGTTCGAATCCCAACGCGAGTCGCTCGCTCCGGGCCAACTCTGCGAAATCCGCTACGAGGATTTGGTCAAGTCGCCCACCGCCACCGTCGAACGGATTTACCGCGAGTTGGGCTTGGAACATTTCGAGCAGCTGGCGCCGCGGATCGACGCCTACGCGGCCGCCCAAAAAGACTACAAAACCAACGTCCACTCCCTCGATGAACCCCTAAAGTCCGAAATCCGCCGCCGCTGGAGCGGATATTTCGCGCGGTATGGTTACGAGAGCTAGCCTCCGGGTTGTCCCAGCCCGCGGCGCCGCCCACCGAAAGGATCGCTCGATGTCTTCCACGCCTTCCCACCCGTCCGCGACCGTTAGTCGACGCGGCATCGTGCAAGCCGGTTTTTCGAGCCTCTTGGGACTCGGCTTGCCCGGTATTCTCGGGGCATCGACCGCGACAGCTGGCGAGAACGCCACCGCGACCGCCGCTGCGGGCGGTGGCGGGTTGAACGGGCCGGGGCGACGGCCGAAGTCGATCATCTTGGTGTTTTTGACGGGCGCGGCGAGCCACCACGACACGTTCGACATAAAGCCGCTCGCGCCAGATGGGATTCGCGGCGACTTCAAGCCGATCGCGACCAAGATTCCGGGCTATTCGATCTGCGAGCATCTCCCTCGGTTGGCCGCTCGCGCCGACAAGTACGCCGTCGTGCGTTCCTTTTCCCATCGCGACAACAATCACCTGATGTCGACGCATTACGTGCTGACGGGCGAATGGCAACCCGGCGGTTTTTTCGACAAAGTGGCGTCGCGAACCGACTGGCCGAATTACGCCGGCGCGCTTGCCTATCTGAGGCCGCGAAACGACGGCATTCCCAGCGGCGTCAATCTGCCGACGTTCCTCCGCGAAGGGCCGCTCACTTGGCCTGGCCAACATGCCGGTCTGCTCGGACCGACCTACGACCCCTGGCAAATCACCAGCGATCCGAACGATCCCAAATTTCGCGTCGACGCCTTGACGCTCGCCGCCGGCCTGACCGCGGAACGCATCGGCGAACGGCAAGCTCTGTTGCGGGAAATCAACCAACAACGCGATGAGCTCGGACGCCTCGCCCAAACCCAGCGGCTGCGCCGCGACCAGCAATTGGCGGTTTCGATTTTGACATCGAGCGGCTTGGCTCAAGCTTTCGAGTTGGATCGTGAATCGGCGGCGACGCGGGACGCGTACGGCCGGCACACAACCGGCCAATCCCTGCTGCTAGCCCGACGTTTGGTCGAGGCGGGGGTTCCGATCGTGCAAGCGAATATTGGCCGAGTACAAAATTGGGACAACCACGGCAACATCTTTCCGACGTTGAAAGACCGGTTGCTCCCGCCACTTGACCAAGGTGTCGCCGCGTTGCTCGACGATCTGGAATCCCGCGGGCTGCTGGAAGACACGTTCGTCATGATGCTTGGAGAGTTCGGCCGGACTCCGAAGATCAACAAAGACCGCGGACGCGACCACTGGGGGCCATGCTTTTTCGGCTTGTTCGCGGGCGGTGGTGTCCGCCCTGGCCAAATCATCGGCCGCTCCGACGAACAGGGCGCCTATCCGGCGACCCGCGCGTTCACGCCGGAAGATATCGGCGCGACGGTCTATCACCTCTTGGGCATCCCATCCGGCACGATTGTCCGCGACCGTCTGGGCCGCGAACTGCTCTTGAACCGGGGCGATGTGATCGCGCCGTTGTTCAACGGCGCTGAAGCTTAAAGCGTTTCAATTGCCGGTAAAGCAGACCAATGAATCGACGGTTCCGATGGGAGGCTCAGCCGAAGACGCCTAACACGGGCGAACCGCCTTCGACGATCGGCGTGGGGCGGTTTTCCGCGTTGGCTACTCGTAGCTCGGGGTCGATGCCGAGGGCATGGTAAATCGTCGCGGCCAAGTCTTCGGGCGAAACCGGCTTCTCGATCGCGTAGGCGGCGTCCTTGTCCGATTTCCCGTAAATCCGGCCTCCCGCCACGCCGCCGCCCGCGAGCACATTCGAAAACAGCGTGCTCCAGTGATCCCGCCCCCATTGAGCGTTGGCGCGGGGCGTTCTTCCCATTTCGCCAGTCGCGACGACCAGCGTCTCCTGGAGCAGTCCGCGTTCCTCCAGGTCCTGGATCAGTGCCGCATAGGCTTGGTCAAAGGTCGGCAGCAGATGTTTCTTGACATCGTCGCTGTTGCGATGCGAGTCCCAACTGTAGCCGTCGACGCAGTCGTAATGCACCGTCACGTAACGCACTCCAGCTTCAACTAGCCGCCGCGCCATCAGCGTGCTTTGCCCGAAGAGATGCCGTCCGTAGCGGTCCCGCAACGCGGCCGGTTCGCTGCGGAGATCGAGCGCTTCGCGGGTTTTGTTCGAGGTCACCAAGGCAAAGGCCCGTTGCCGAAAGGCCTCGAAACTGGCCATCGCCGCCGACGTGCGGACACCCGAGTCAGCGGCGCCGTCGGCCATCCGTTTATCCAATCGACTCCGTTCCAGGTTGAACTGGTCAAGCAGCGAATGGCGGCCGTTCAGGCGATCCAGCGTGATGCCATCGCGGGGTGACAAGCCCGCGATTTGGAAGTTCAGTTCTTCGTCCGAACAATCACGCCAATAGGGATTGTCGGTGAGCGACTTCTTTTCGATCAGCGTGGTGAGCGGATTGAACCGCGGTCCGAGCCAGCCCGCATGCTCGCCGGGACGCGGATACTGGCCTTTTTCCTGAAGCCTGCCGAGCGAATTTGGGACGACCATATACGAGGCCAGCGATCGGTCGAGTCCCGGCTTTCGTTGATCCAGATATTCCACGATCGATCCGATCGAGGGCCAGTCTCGCGGCGTCGGCGTGAAGCCGCCACCGATCGGCACATGCCAGCGCCGACCGGTCTGCAAGTAGTGACCGCCGCCACTGTGATCATTGAAAGAATGCGACATCGAGCGGATGACGCAAAACTTGTCGGAAATCGCCGCGGTCTTCGGCAAGTGCTCGCCAATCAACAATTCTGGAGTCCGACAGGCGATCGGTCTGAACGGCCCTCGGATCTGTTCGGGAGCGCTCGGCTTCAGGTCGAACGTTTCGAGCTGGCTGGGACCGCCGAAAAGCATCAGGAAAATCACCGACTTGGCGGTCGGTTTTCGTCCGGGATTGGAGTCCGCCTCGGCGGCGAGCAACCGGGGCAGTGACAGGCCCAATAGACCGGCCCCGCCCGCTTGCAACAGCGCTCGGCGACTCCACCCTTCGCACGTCCGCTGTTTCGCGCCGTGGATCGTCAGCATCGCTTACTCTCCCGTCGAGTCGAATTCCGTTCGCCCCGCATTTGCTATGGACGGATCAACCGCCATGATTCTGAAAAAATAGCCGGTGAAAGTCAAATCCGGCTTGGATCGATTGGGGGAGGGGGGGGGATCGCGGTTTGAGTGCCTTCCTTCGACCCCAGCCGCCGGTGGATGAAAGATGCGTTTCGATCCACTCTTTGCGCCGAGGTCCGAAGCCGGAGGTCCGAGGTTTCCAGGGTCCGAAGCCTGACACCGAAGTCGGAGACCGAAGTCGGGAAGTCCCGAGTAAATCGAGTCTCGCCGCTGAGATGGCATGACAATGCGTCTCACGCGACACTCGATCGTTTCTTCGTTGCGTTACCCAGCGGCCAACTTCGCCACTGCGGTATGGTCACCGCCGTCTCGCCACCGCCGTTTGGCCACATCCGTTTCGCCATCGTCGTCTCGCCACAGCCGTTTGGCCGCCATTAGGCCACCAATGACCTTCGCTTAGCCGCCGTCGTGCCGCCTTCTTGCCAGTGGCGTACCGGAACTGTACTGCCGTCTGGCCGCCAAGCCGCTTGGAAAGGGACAATAGACTGGCTCCTGTAGATTCCCGTTGCGGGCTAGCGGTGCCCGGCTCGACATTATTGCCCGGTTTGGTCGATGCCCCGAACGATAATGGGGCCGACATCGGAGACTCGGCATCCGCCCAGCGTGGGAAACCGAGCGGCCGACGCAGAGCTTAAATCTCGCCAGAAAAACGGTTTGTGAATATCGCAGCCCCGGCAAGCAAAGCTGCGGACCGCCCTCCAACCGCCCCTCCGGCGAAATCGCCATCAAAAAGAGACAGTCTATTTTTGATTCGAGTTTGGTCCGAGGCCGCGCGGCGAGGCCCAAAGCTACGCGGATTTCAGGCGCAGTAGAAGGCGTTTTAGCAGCCAATGCTCGTGTTCGACCGGCTACCGAAGCGTCGAAGGGGAGATAAGGGACGTCGACGCGTTCAACGTATGCCTAAGTTAACACTCGCCCACTCTGTAGAAGGGAGCGCGTGGGCGGTTTAACGGCTCCGAAGTCCAAACGCGCGCAGCAACACGTAGAGCTGTTCGCCGACAGCTTTTTTTGAGGGGCGTTCGGGGATCAGACTACCGAGGCCTGGGGCCACGTGCTGCGCGACTAGAACGCGGTTCCTCGGGCTCGCGGGCGCGAGTGGCCACCCGCTCAGCTACCCCGGTGGCGGACTCGAATCCGCTACGAAGCGTCGACAGTCGCGGCGCATCGCGGAAGCGGTCCG
>JBIKVL010000252.1:0-6294 GCA_044356875.1 Pirellulaceae bacterium
AACTAGCAACTAGCAACTGGCAACTGGCAACTGGCAACTGGCAACTAGCAACTGGCAACTAGCCATCAACTCCAGGATTTGAAATCATGGCTCGGCGAAATGACTTACCACGAGTGTCCGAGGGCGTGACGGCTCGTGCGGAGCGGCACTTGGAGCGGTTTTCGGCGCGGCGGGAGTTCCTCGCGGGCGCGGGGATGGGGTTTGCCAGCTTGGCGTTCGGGGCGATGTTGGCTCGCGATGGCGTGGTGCGAGCCGCCGAGGGGCAGGCTGCGAAAGCGGCGTCGGAGCGACTTCCGCAGCCGCACTTCGCGCCCAAGGCGAAGAGCGTGATTTGGATTTTCCTGGCGGGCGGGATGAGCCAGATGGAGAGCTTCGATCCGAAGCCGGCGTTGAACCAATACGCGGGCAAGACGATCGGCGAGACGCCGTACAAGGACACGTTGAATTCGCCCTACGTGAAGAAGAATCTTCGCGAGGTGATCGAGGGATTGCACCAGGTGCATCCGACCGTTTATCCGATGCAGGTCGGGTTCAAGAAGTATGGCGCCGGTGGACTCGACTTCTCCGACTGGTGGAAGACGACCGGCGAATGGTGCGCGGACGACGTCGCGCTAGTCCGCGGCATGTGGACGACCGACAACAACCACGGCGCTCAACTGCAGTTCCATACCGGGAGACACTCGCTGGAAGGCCCCTTCCCGACGATTGGCGCGTGGGTTCACTGGGGACTCGGCGCGCTGAACGAGAACCTGCCGCAATTCGTGGTGCTGGGAAATCCGATTTCCGACTGCTGTGGCGGCGTCGGCGCTCATGGCGCGAACTATTTGGGGCCAGCGCACAACGGCATTCAGCTGGCGATCGATCCGCGGAACCCCTTGCCGTTCAACACGCCGGGGGGCGATGTGTACCGCGAGGAGCAAGCCGAGACGCTGGCGTTGCTGGGGCGGTTGCACGGATTGTCGGCCGCCGAGCATCCCGAGGACGCGGCGCTGGCGGCGCGGATGAAGTCGTACGAGTTGGCTTACCGGATGCAGACCGCCGTGCCGAATCTGGTCAACTTCAACGCCGAGACGGCGGCGACGCAAAGCCTGTACGGGTTGGATCAGGGGAACACCCGCACGTTCGGTCAACAGTGCCTCGCAGCGCGGCGGATGGTCGAGCAAGGCGTGCGGTTCGTGCAGATCTTCCACGGCGCGGGCGGCGGTGGCGCGTGGGACGCCCATAGCAATCTCCAGACGGGACATGCCACGTTGTGCGGACAGGTCGACCGCCCCATCGCCGCGCTCATTCGCGACTTGAAGCAACGCGGCTTGTTGGACGAAACGATCGTCGTGGTCGGCACCGAGTTCGGCCGGACGCCCGGCGCGCAGAATTCCAACGGCCGCGATCACCATCCGTACGGCTTCTCCATCCTGATCGCCGGTGGCGGCGTGCGGGGCGGAATGATCCATGGCGCGACCGACGAGCTCGGTTTCCACGCCGTCGAAGGCCGCCATTACATCACCGACCTGCACGCGACCGTGCTGTGGCAACTCGGCCTCGATTCACACCGCATGCATATCCCCGGCCGTCAGCGCCTGGAAATGGATTTCGGCAAACCGATCCGGGAGATCCTGGCATGATCCGCTTACTCGGTTCGCGAAAAACACTCTGCGACGGCTTCACGCGCCGCGACCTCTTGCACGTCGGTTCCGTGAGCTGTTTGGGGCTGGGAATGGACGCCTGGGAACGTCGTGTGGCGATGGCGTCCGGTGGCACGGGGCAAGCGGGCGGCTCGGGGCAGACAGGCGGGACTCACGAATTGCCCGGTTTTGGCCGAGCGAAAGCGTGCATTCTGCTGTTTCTGTTCGGGTCGCCGCCCCAGCACGAGACGTTCGATCCAAAGCCGCTGGCGCCGGCGGAGATTCAAGGCGAATTGAAGGCGATCGCGACGAACGTGCCCGGCGTCGAGATTGGCGAGGGCCTGCCCCGCACGGCGCGGATCATGGACCGGCTGACGGTCGTCCGGTCGATGACGCATCCATATCCACTCCATGGCGTCGCCTATGCGCTCACCGGAATGGCCGACTACACGCCGGAGATCGAGGCGAAGCCGCGGGATGCTCGGCATCGTCCGTTCCTCGGTTCCGTCGTCGACTATTTGAGCGGCCAGCGGGAAGCGGCGGCCGAGATGCCGCGAAACATCGGCATGCCATGGCAGTTCGGTTCGAAGAGCACTCTGCCCACGCTTGCCGGTCCTTACGCTTCGTTCCTGGGCAGCGATCATGACCCGGTTTGGACCGACTTCACCGGCACGGGCACGACGGTCGTGCCGAAGCTGACCGATGGCCAAACCGAGCAGGTGCGGGATCCGTTCGGCGGCGCGACCGCCGGCAGCTTTCGGTTGGCGTCCCACTGCCAATTGCCGCCTGACATTGACCGCCTGCGGCTCGACACGCGCCGGTTGCTGCTTGATCAATTCAATCAGACGCGGCGGTTGGTTGACGAAGCGTTGCCGGTCAAGACGCTCGACCGCCATCAGTCGCGGGCGTGGTCGTTGCTGATGTCGGCCCGAGTGCGGGAGGCGTTGGACATTCAACGCGAATCGGTCGCCACTCGGGAGACGTATGGTCCGACTTTGTTCGGCCAGTCCTGTCTCGCGGCGCGGCGGCTGGTCGAGAGTGGCTGCCGGTTCGTGTCGGTGTTTTGGGACCCGTTTGGACCATTTGGCGGCAGCGTGTGGGACACGCACGCGAACCATTTTCCACGATTGAAAGAGTATCTGTTGCCGGTGTTCGACCAGAGTTTCACGGCGCTCATTGGCGATCTGGAACAGCGTGGATTGCTGGACGAGACGCTCGTTCTGTGTACCAGCGAGCATGGCCGGACGCCGCAAATCGATTCGAAACCGCGAGGAGCGGCCCGGCATCATTGGTCGCGGGCGTATTCGTCGGTGTTCGCCGGCGGCGGCATCGCGCGGGGACGTGTCGTGGGCCGCAGCGACGCCCAGGGCGGCGATGTGGCCGACGTGCCCGTTTCGCCAAAAGACATGCAGGCGACGGCGTACCACCTGCTGGGCTTCGACCCGCGAACGCAAATCCACGATTCGCTCGGCCGCCCCCACCCGATCGCGGGCGACGGCCGAGTGCGTCGGGAACTGTTGTCGTAGCGCCCCCGGTTTCGCGCGGCGGGCGGATTGGTACACTTGGGACGTGGCCGTCGCGCGAGCGCGGGAGGCAGGTTCAGCGGCCGATTGTCCGGGGCGCCAGGAGCGGTGGGATGAAGGACGTTTTGACGGTGGTGCTGGCCGGCGGGCGTGGTTCGCGGTTGGAGCCGCTTACCCGGGAACGGGCCAAGCCGGCCGTCCCGTTTGGCGGACTGTATCGCATCATCGATTTCACGCTGTCGAACTGCCTCAACAGCGGCCTGCGGAAAATCGTCCTGCTGACCCAGTACAAGGCGACCAGCCTCGATCGGCATATCAATGTCGGCTGGCGGCATTATTTCGTCCGCGAACTGGGCGAGTTCATCGACGTCATGCCGCCGCAGCAGCGGCTGGACGAAAGCTGGTACCAAGGCACGGCCGACGCGGTCTACCAGAACATCTACACGATCGAGAAGGAACGTCCCGAGTACGTGGTCATTCTGGCGGGCGACCACATTTACAAGATGAACTACGGGACGATGGTCGAGTTCCATCAACGCCATCACGCCGATTTGACGATCGGCGCGTTGCGGGTTCCAAAACCCGAAGGCACGCAGTTTGGCGTCATGCAGGTCGACACGAACAGTCGGATCGTCGGCTTCGAGGAAAAGCCGCGGCAGCCGAAACCGATCCCGGGCGACGATGATCATTGCCTGGCATCGATGGGCATTTACGTCTTCACCGCCCGGTTTCTTTTCGAGCAGTTGTTGCAGGACGCCAACCGGCCCGACAGCCAGCACGACTTCGGCAAGAACATCATTCCGTCGATCATTCAATCGCAGCGGGTCTTCGCGTTTCCATTCCGCGACGAGAACCGCAAGGTCGACGCCTACTGGCGCGACGTCGGGACGCTCGACGCCTTCTACGAGGCGAACATGGACTTGGTCCGGATCGATCCGCAATTGAATCTGTACGACCAACGCTGGCCAATCCGCTCGTTCCAGCCAAACCTGCCGCCGCCCAAGTTCGTGTTCGGCAGCCGTGGCAGCGAGGATCGCGTCGGACACGCGATGGACAGTATCGTCTGCCAGGGCGTCATCGTGTCAGGTGGAACCGTGCTGCGCAGCTTGTTGAGCCCACGGTGCCGCGTGAACAGTTTCGCGACGGTCGAGGATTCGATCTTGTTCGAAGGCGTCGAGATCGGCCGCTACGCGCGGATCCGTCGAGCGATCATCGACAAAGGCGTTCATATCCCGTCGGGAGTGCGTATCGGATTCGACCCCGAGGAGGATCGCGCCCGCGGCTTCACGATCTCCGACAACGGGATTGTCGTCATCGCCAAGTCCGACGGCATTCCCGAAGTGTGATCGGGGCGAAACGCGGTCACGCGTTGGCCGTCGCCGTTTCGCGTTTCACTTCGCGGATCGAGCGGGAGAAGGCGGTCATCGATTCGAGGCGGCGTTCCACCGTGGGCTCGACGCATTTCATCACGGCGGAAGCCAGCGTTCGGTTCAGGTCGGAGCGATAGTCCAGGATGTCCTTGGGCGGGTGCGCGTCGTGCGACATCGCGCCGCGGCCCGTCGTGTCGGTGACCGGCCAAGGGAAATTGTTGGTGAGCAGTTCGTAGGCGGTGACTCCGAACGAGTAGACATCGAGCCGCTGGTCGGTCGGGCGTCGCCGCACGACCTCGGGAGCCATGTAGATCGGCGTGCCGGTTCGGTTGCCGCGTTGCATGAATTCGGGCGTCGCGGGCACGGTGAGGCCGAAATCGATCATCTTCAACGTATCGTCTTCCGCGTTGTAAATGAAGTTTCGCGGACAGATGTCGCGATGGATGTATCCCGCGCGATGCACGGCCTCGATCGCTTCCGCCATCTGCCGCAAAATCCCCAGCCGCCGGCCGTTCAACACGGGATCCTGGGATTTGATCAGCAAGCTGAGGTTCGTTCCCTGAACGAATTCCATCAGCAGGTACTGTTGGCCGCTCTTCGTCACGCCGTGCTCGTAGGTTTCCACGATTCGCGGATGCTTGATCAGCAACGCGATCTCCCCTTCGCTCGGCTTCTTCAAGCCCTTGAAGCGGGCTTCGAACTGGGCCGTCTTTTCGGCGTTCAGCAATTTCAGGCCGGCGATCCGCCCGGACTTGTGGTCGCGGACCATGTGGAAATGCGACATCGTCCCGGTGACCGCTTCCCGCAGCATCTCGAATCGCTGAGCGATATCCAGCGTTTCCGTCTTCTGAAAAAATCCCTGCAGTTTCTTGAGGAACTCCATCGCCCACCCGCCTCGCCTATCGCGTTTATCAACCCGATGTTTCCGCCAAAAACGCTGTTGAATTATATCGAACCCGCCAAGCCGTCCACGTGGGACGTCCGCCGATTAAACTGAAGGCGTCGAGCCTAGTCTGGACCGTCCTCTGACTCGAACGTTTCGCGACTCGAACTTTTCCTGGCTTGAACGTTTCGCGGCTTGAACGTCCCCTGGCACTTATCGAGCGACCTCGCATGTGCGGCATCACCGGCGCGATCTGGAACGATCCCCGCTTCGCGCTCGAACCGGCGGTGCTCGAACGGATGACGGCGGCGCTGCGGCATCGCGGCCCGGACGACCAGGGCCAGCACGTCAGCGAGTATCGATTGCGTCCGCCTTACGAGCCGCTGCCGGGAGTGGCGTTGGGCTTCCGCCGGCTGTCGATCATCGATTTGGCGACGGGCGCCCAGCCGCTCTCCAACGAGGACGGCTCGGTCTGGCTGGTCTTCAACGGCGAAATCTACAACTACCCCGCGTTGCGACATCGACTGGAAGGCGCGGGCCACACGTTTCGATCGCACAGCGACAGCGAAACGATCGTGCATTTGTACGAGGACGAAGGTCCGGACTGCTTTCGGCACTTGAACGGAATGTTCGCTATCGCGTTGTGGGACGCTCGGCAACGACGCCTCGTTCTGGCCCGCGATCGACTTGGCGAAAAGCCGCTCGTCTATCGCCGCGAACCGTCCCGCTTGCTCTTCGCCAGCGAGCTGAAGAGCTTGCTGGAGGTGCCGGGCATCGAACGGGAAATCGATCCCGGCGCGGTCGATGCCTATTTGACCTACCAGTACGTGCCCCATCCGCGGTCGATTCTCCGGGGCTTCGCGAAGCTGCCACCGGGACATTACGCCATCTGGCAA
>JBIKVL010000253.1:0-6290 GCA_044356875.1 Pirellulaceae bacterium
CCCGCCGCGACGCAGCAACCCATATAGCGATTGGCCGAGCTGCGTCAGGTCCGGCTCGTCTTTGCCGTGCGTTTTCCGGGCAATCAACCGGACGGCGTCGGCGGGAAACTCGCGGGGATCGAGTTGGCGGACGGAAACCGGACGCCGCGACCGCCGTTCCTGGGCCTCCACACAACTCCGCGGAGCCAATCCCACGCCAGCTCCTGATTCGGCGTATTCCAAGATCGCCTGCCATCCACCAACTTCCAGCGCGACATCGACCGTTCGCTTCGCGGCCCGCACGCACCATTCGTCGAACTGCCGCCGCCGCGACGCGTCGGACTCGGGAAGAATGAACGGCATCCCTCCCAGTTCCTCCGCCTTGACCGGCCGACTCACGGGCAACTTTTCCCAAGTGGCCTTCCAAGGCGAACTGGCCAGCGGATTCGCGACCAGCACAAACCGGTCGCGAAACAGCTCCTCGATGTACAGTTCCCGCTTCGCGATTTTCAAGATGGCGGCGGGGCTGTCGGTCACGATCGCCAGATCAAACTGCCCGCTCGCTACCCCCTCGATGCGCGCCTTCCCCCGAGGACTCGAAATCCTCACCCGACCCGCCGGATGCCGCGCCCGGAACTGTTCGACCGCCACACGGACAAATCCGCCGATCGCATGCTGTCCGCACGCCAACGCCACCGTCGGCGTCGCTTGCCGGCCCATGGCGACAAACTGCTCCATCTGCTCGTAGCGGCCGACGACATCGGCGACGATGCCGACCACCCGCTGTCCTTCCTCGGTCAACCGCCAACGTTTTCCCTTTAACAGCAGCCATGGTTGCCGCTCGGGATCGTTCGTCACCCGCCGCAGCGCCGTGAGCCGCTTCGAGATGCTCGGCTGGGAGATGCCGAGCCGCTCGGCGGCCGCGCCAGCGTCGCCGTCCAGCTCGGCGATCAACGAGAACGTCTTCAACAGGTCGAACGGCAAATGTCCCAGGGATGGCATGGGCGGAATCTCGAGGTTGCGAAAAAACACGCCAGTTGACTTGGCACGCCCGCTTTCCGGCGGTATCCTCCAATGTATGCCCACCAGGGAATTTTTTCAATAAAGCACCCTACCGAAACAAAACCTTCGACAACCACACGGCAAGCTTTCCGCGGAGCCGCTTTCCATGGCCTCGAACGCGACGGTTGAATTCGTTGGACAAGCGGCCTTGGAGGTCCCCGACCATCTCAAGCCACAGTTCGCGGCCGAAATCGAAACGGTGGTTCGCAAGTTCATGCCGAACGACGAGCCATCGGCGATCAGCGTGCAACGTTGCTTCTCGTCCTTCACGGTCGATTTTCTGCGCCGGGTCGTCTTTGGCGTCGAGGTGCGCACCGACAAGCGTTACCAAACCCATATCATAAAGATCGGGGAACGGACCGCTGTCGAGCGTGACGCCGTGTGCTGGCACGCCTGCACCGCCCGCGGCGTCGCGAGCCGCATTTTCGCTCCGGTATTCCCCATTGAGCTCCCCGATAAATCTCGGTTCGCGGTCGTCTATCAAGACGGCTATACGCTCTTTGGACCGAACCGCGAGAAGGATCAGCCGCAAAACTTGGAGGTGATCGCGAGCCGGGCGATCCGTAGCGATGACCCCACCGTCGCGTCGGTCGACCGCGCGATCGCGCACATCTACGACGATCTGGGACGGTGGTTTTACTCCGATGCTGCCACCTCGTTTCCGCTCGACGCCTGGGCGTTCTACCGCTCACACTTGAAGTGCGACTCGCAACCTTCCAGTTCGAATTCCGGCAAGCCGCAGGACTCGGTCCCCCAGCGCTGGAAGGCCGATCCGCAGCGTCAGGCCTTGCGGCGGGACGTCGTGTGGGTCGTCGCCGGCCGCGACAAGCCGGAAACCCCGCCGCAAGATCTGCGGTATCTCGATCCGGTGGAATACATCGAGTGGGTATTGGCGGAGCCAAACGGCTCACGACTGCCCGAAACGCTGGTGGGGCGCGGCCACGGCGATCTGCATCCGCGGAACTTGCTGCTGGGAACCCGGCGGGGCGAGGCCGAGTATCCGGTCGCTTACGATTACGGCGAAATGGGCACGAAAAACGCCATCGCCTGGGACTTTGTCAAACTCGAATGCGAGCTCGCCCGCCGCCTGCTGCCGCCGCTGTTGGCGGACGAGGCGATTCGCGAACAGTTGGTGGCCGACAGCAAACTCCGACCCCGCTTGGCTCAAGACCTCACCGCGCTCACGCCGCGCGAGCGGGAGGCGACGCTGCAACGACGAAAGAGCGCCGACCGCATTCGAGCGGCCGTCGCCTTCCATGAATTGCTGCATGAACTCACCACGCAGATTCATTCCGAGGCGGACGCGCAGCAGTTGAACGCGCCCGTTTCCAGCACCGGCTTGCCGTCGGTCGATCGGCTGTTGACGATTCTCCTGCGGATTCGGCGCGAGGCGGCTTATTGGCTCGGCTTTCAATGCGGCCGCGCGCCCCGGTGGCGGGACGATTTGTACTTCGGTATCGCGGTCCACGGACTGCTCAACGTGCGCTGGCATTACGATCCACCCGAGCAGGAAGTGGCGTTGGTGGGAGCCGGAGTCGCCATCGCGCGAATGCAGTCCACGCCGCAAACGCTGGAAGGGCGCGTCGAGACGGCTGGCCCCTACCCGAGCTACTGGGTGCCGTTGGCGATGACGCATCGGATGTGGTCCGCGAAGCGACATGTCGATGCCCACCAGTTCCTGATTCGCGAAGTGCTCGACCACGCCGCCACGGGCCAATTGCCCATCCGCGCCGACTTCTATCACGCCATCCCGCTGATCAACGAGGCGCTGCTGATCAAAATGGAAGTCGGCGAGACCGCCAACGTGGAAGAGCCGCTGGACAAAGAACTGCGTCCACTGGCCCGCGAATTCGGCGATTTCGAAACGTTAGCGCGCGTGGGACGCCTATTCAAAGACGCTGGCGACAAGAAGTGGGAACAATCCCAACTGCCGTACGACCAGTTCAAGGATTCCAGCGGCTGGCAAATGTATCGCAAATCGCGGAAGGTCTACGAGGAAGCCTATTTGGCGACAGGCGACTATTACGTCGGCATCAACGCCGCGACTCTGGCATTTCTCACTGGCGAGCGCGACAAGGCGCAAGAGCTGGCCGATCGGGTCGCCAAACAGTGCGCGGACCAGCATGACCATGTGAAGGACGAGCGTTACTGGCTGTTCGCGACGGAAGGCGAAGCCGCCTTGATCGGCGGCCGGTCGGCGGACGCGTTGGGGTTCTACCGCAACGCCTTGGACGAATTGACGACGGGACAAGGCGGCATGGCGGCGAGCTCCTACAAACAACTGTGCCGGATCGCCAAGGCGATGGGGGATGGCGACCCGCGAGTCGAACCGATTCTTGAATTGTTTGAATCCGTGAAATTCGACAGCCCTTTGCCGAGCGGCTATCTGGGCCGCCAGCCGGCGGCCCCGCGCCGCGCCGGAAAATGAGGGACAACAGGATTCTTCCCGCGCTCGGACTACCCTTGATTCGCCTTGGCCCCGCTTGGATGCGGGACTCCATTGGCCCTACATTGACCGTGGTTTTCGGACATCCCTTGTGGAAAGGCATACATGCGGAACGTACACGCGATTGTCGCCATCGTTCAGGACGGCCAGGGCCGATTCCTAGTCACCTTCAATGCGAAATGGGGTGGCTACGCTTTCCCGATGATCGCCGCCCGCCCGGGCGAAGAGATCCTGGGCTCGCGGGCTATCGAGGCCGTCGAAAGCGACTTGGGCTGCCGCCTGCCACAGGCCACCGCAACCGAACTCGACTACATGGGCCGCTTCGGCGTCTCGCAACGCAACGAGGAGGAGACGCTGTACGAGTACTGGCTTTACCAAGTCCAGCCGAACCAGCCGCTCGAACTGGAAGCCGCGCCCACCTGGAACAACAGTTTTCCAATGTTTCTCACGGAACACGAACTGTCCACCCGCACCGACTTGACGTGGTCCACCGCCGCGATCGCGCGTGAATTCATCGAAACCCAGGAAGCGGTGCTCGCCGTCGTGACGCGTGCCGGCGAACGCGAAACCGAATTCCTCTTGGTGGAAAACGAGAATTACGGCGGCCTGTTTTTCCCGACGCAGCGAGTGAAGTCGGAAGTTAAGCCCCAAGCGGTCGCACTGAGCACGGTCCGCTCCGATCTTGGCTATCGCGGACCGGCGAACGTGAACTGGCTGGGCGAAGTCCAGGACTGCCATTTCAGCCATCGCTTCCAACGCGACCGTCTCTACCGGTTCCATCTCTGCGAGATCCAACTTCCCGAAATCGATCTCCATCGCCCCGGAAACATCCTCGAGCAGGCACTGGCGCGGCGTGCCAAAAAATTTCGCTGGCTGAGCGCCAGCCAATGGGGCGATCGCGCCGCCCGCCTCTCTCCGACCATGGACGCCCTGCGAATGACGACCTTGAACCTCGTCCCCAATCGGACCTTCTCCACCCCGCTTCGCCGCTCCGAAGGCGGCATCGCGCTGATCGAGCGAACCCAGGAAGGCAAACGCCAGTGGCTCGCCCAGTGGAACGAATCCTGGAAGGCGTTTTTCTTCGTCGGCGGCCACCGCGAGGGGACCGAAACGTTCCGCGAATGCGTTGTCCGCGAGATTGAAGAGGAACTGCAGCTAGGTCCGGTCGACTGCCGCGTCGCGCCCGCGGAGTTCCACCACCTTGAATACCGCGCGATCTCGCGATCGGCGGGAACACTCACCGACTACACCATGGAACTATTCCAGGCTCAACCATCGGCCGCCGCGCTGGAAAAGATCGAACGCAACCCGCACAACAAGTGGCTCGACGCCGAAGAAATCGCGCGGCTGGAAGCGCACGACGGCCGCCCCGTCAGCGTCAGCATGGGACTCCTACTCACGCTCGCGAAACGGCTCTGAACGGTCATACTCGAGCGGCAAGCGGAGTGTCGCGGATGCGGTCTGACGGGCTTCTCGTCCCGAAGGGGCGTTAGGACGATCGGACCGCGTCGACCGGGCGCCGAACGGGCCGCCCAGCCCCGACGAAACCGCCCAGCGTCAAGAAAACGCCCTGTCCCGAAGGGGCAAAACAGTTTAGCCCAGGGCAGAGCGAGGCGGCCCAGCCGCCGAGCGCCGCCCTGGGTAAACGGTCCCCCCGCACGTCCGTCGCCCTGAAGGGGCGAAACAAATGCACGAAAATCGCGTTATAAACGCGATTAATCGTTCATCGAAATGACCCAAATGCCGGAATGACACGGAACACGACCGATTCGTTGCCATTCGTTTCGCCCATCGAGCCCCGCGAAAATTTGCGAACCAGTCTCGGCGTCGCTGCGTCGGTTCACACTTATTGCATTCGACCGATGCTACTGCGGGATGGCCTCGAAAACCCCCGATCATGGAATTCAATCATGAAACGATGATCGTTTCTTTACTAACCGCGAATCTCGCCCCAGCCGCCGCCGCCGGGCGTTTCGATTTCCACCATGTCGCCGGCCGCCACGGGACGCTGTACCTTCGCCGGCAGCAACTCGACCGTGCCATCGGCGTGAAAGAGTCGATTGCGGCCAAGTTCGCCGGCCGTGCCACCCCGTAGGCCGAACGGCGCGTAGGGTCCGCGACGCTCGGTGAGCAGCGATAGCGTCAGCGGCCGGAGGAACTCGATCCGCCGCCGAATCCCATCGCCTCCCCGAAACTGGCCGCTCCCGCCCGAGCCGCGCCGGATCGAAAACTCGCGGACGCGCACCGGAAACCGCCGCTCCATCACCTCGGGATCGGTCAGACGTGTGTTCGTCATGTGCGTATGAACCGCGTCCGCACCGGCCGCGGTCGCCGTCGCGCCCGACCCGCCGCATATCGTTTCGTAATAGCCGAACGTGCCGTCGCCAAACAACAAATTGTTCATCGTGCCTTGGCTCGCGGCGGCCAGTTCCAGCGCTCCCAGCAGCACGTCAACGACTCGCTGCGAAGTCTCCACGTTTCCACCCACAACAGCCGGACTCTCCGCCGGCGTCGTGCCCGGCGACGGATTGAGTAGGCACTCCGGCAAAATGATCCGTACCGGCTTCAACACCCCTTGGTTCAGCGGCACATCCTCGTCGAGCAAACACCGCAGCACATACAACACAGCGGCGGTGACGATCGCTCGGTTCGCGTTGAGATTGCCGGCCAGCACCGGCCCGGTTCCCGTGAAATCGAAAGTCGCCGAGTCGCCCTGCAAATCGATCGCGACCGAGATCGGCGAGCCATCATCCAGTCGATCTGTGAACGCACGGCGGCCCCTGGGGAACCGCCCCAAGGCGGT
>JBIKVL010000254.1:0-6287 GCA_044356875.1 Pirellulaceae bacterium
GCGTATAACACGCCGCCGACCGCATAGAGATCGCTCCGCTGTGTCACCGGTTTGCCTTCGGCTTGTTCGGGCGACATATAGTCGACCGTCCCGACCACGCCGCCGTCCGCTGTCACTTGGCTGGCGCCGAACAGCTTCGCGATGCCGAAGTCGGTCAGCTTCACGAGGCCTTCGCGCGTGATCAGCAGGTTGGCCGGCTTGATGTCGCGGTGGATGATCCCGCTGTCGTGCGCCAGTTTCAAACCGATGGCGATTTGCAAACCGATCCGCAGCGTTTCGGGCACGGAGAAGATCCGGCCCGCTTTCAGTTCGTCTTGCAAACTGCGGCCATTCACAAGCTCCATCGAATAGAACAGCCGCCCTTCCTCTTCGCCATACGCGTACAATTGCACGATGTTCGCGTGCCGGAGACGCTTGAGCGACTCGATTTCCGCCTCGAAACGAACTCGCAGATTGGGACGGTCGTCGAGATTGCCCAGCAGCACTTTCACCGCCGCCCGAGCTCCCGTGCGTTCGTCCACGCCTGCGTAGACAATGCCCATACCGCCTTTGCCGAGCACGCGTTCGAGTCGGTAGGGTCCAAGTTTTTCCTGGGCCATGCGTCGATTCCGATGAGAAGCGGCTGCGGGAGCGAAACGGCCGGGGAGCGTAGCGAGTTATTTTCCGCCACGAGTTCGATTCCGTCGAGCTTGTTTGCGGCGATAACGGCAATAATGTGCGGAAACGCCAAGTCGGCCCCCCATTGCCAACTCGGACAAACGGAACGAACAGCCCATGACGCGCTTGCAACGCTGGATTCTCGGCGCCTTTCCTCGAAGCCTCCGGCGATCGGTTATCCGCGAATCGCGGCAATGGCGAGTTCGCTGCCTGACCTGTGGACTGAGCCGAAGTTATTGGGAATTGGGAGGAGTTCGTTGGAAGGCGGCTTCGCAGGGAAAGCGGATATTCTCGCGCTGTCCGCGTTGCGGCCGCTTACGATGCGCGGCGGTCGAGCGGGTAGTCGACGACCGCGACGTCGCTGCCGGTTAGCTCCAGCAAGCGGCGCCAGCCACGGGTGACGAGCGATTCGCGGTCGCGGACAAATCGGCTGTCCATTCCGCGTTTGTCGAAGTCGCCGGGACATTCGACGGGCGGAAAGTCGGGATCGACGATGAACTGGGCGAGCGCCGGATTGCAGCGTATGTGCCGCTCGGCGCTCACGTGCAACACCTCGGGATCGACCATCCCGATCACGAACCGCAGGTACAAGTCGCTCTCGAACAGGTGTTCGACATCGCGGCCGCAGACATCGCACAGATAGCCTTGTTCGCACTTGGCCACACGTTCGCTCCCGGGACGCCGCGGCGATCACAATTCCAAAACATCCGCCATGCTGTACAGGCCGGGCGACTGCTTGGCGACGAATTTCGCGGCCCGTAACGCTCCGTAGGCGTAGCAATCGCGGTTGGAAGCCTTCACGTTCAGCTCGATGGTTTCCCCGAGCATTCCGAACACGATCGTATGCTCGCCCGGGTTGTCGCCCGTACGCAGCGCGTGAAAGCCAATTTCGTGGAGCGGCCGTTTGCCGGTCCGGCCACTACGGCCATGCGTATGCAAAGACTGACCCATGATGTCGGCCACGATTTCGCCGAACCGCAACGCCGTGCCGCTTGGCGCGTCTTCCTTGAACCGATGGTGCCGCTCAATGATTTCCACATCGGTGCCGTTGGGATAGTCTTTCAAGACACGGGCCGCCGTGGCGACCAGTTTCATGGTCAGGTTCACCGCCATGCTCATGCTTGGCGCCCAGACAATCGGAATCTCGGCGCTGTGCTCGTGGATGCGATGCTTTTCCTCGGTCTCGAAACCGGTGGTGGCGAGCACCAGCGGGATCTTCCGCTTGGCCGACTCGGCGGCGATCGCCATCGCGGCAGCCGGTACAGAGAAGTCGATGATGGCGTCGACGGGTTCGAGCAGTTGGCTGGCCAGCGGAACGCCGATTCGTCCCACGCCGGCCAGTTCGCCCGCGTCCGCGCCCAAATCGGGATTGTCCGGCGCGTCAAGCGCCGCGACGACCCGCAGTTCCGGATCGAGGCTCCCCAACGCGATCAACCGCTTCCCCATCCGCCCCGCCGCCCCATGAATCGCGATTCGCAGCTTTGTCATCGAAGTCAGTGCCCTGTGCTTGTCCGAACCGGCGGTAGCGGTTCCCTGGTGCCGCGCGATCCCGCCAGTTCGCGTCGGCGTAATGTATCCGGGCGGGAAGCCCGCGTTGAGCGGCCCTAGGGCTTCTTGCCAGCCGACGACAGATCAAGCATCGCTCGGCCCATGGCGTCGCCGATGAGATAATACGTCTCGGCGTTCGTGTTCCAGTGATAGCCTTGGCCGGTCGGCGATTGGTCCTGGGGACGCCAGAACGAACGTGTCGGGACGAACGCCACGTTTCCTTGGAACTCGGGCCGCGCCGCGACGGCGGCCTGCGCCTTCATCAGCGACAGCGCCCGCGGATGCGTTTCCGTCGGGCCGTTCATCCCCGTCTCCGCGATGACGAACGGCAGCTTGGGAGCGTTCAGGTCGCGGCGCATGTCGCGAATGAAGTGGGCCATGTTTTCCTCGTAGGCGGCGTTATGCTTGTCGTTGATCCGGTCGTTCCAGCCCTGGTGCCACCCAAAACCAGCCAGCACGTGGCCGCGTCCTTCGGAACCTGGCACAAGTGCCCCAACGTTCGCCAAAGCGGCTTTCGCCAGCGACAGAGTCTCCCGGTAATACTTGCCCACGATTTGCGGGTCTTGCTTGATCGCTTCGTCCGTCTTCTCACCCTGCGAATACGGCACCGGACCGGCGCTCGGCGGCCGAAAATCAACCGCCAAACTCTTGCCGCCCCAGGCGCATTTCACAAGTAGCACCGGAGCTTCCGACGCATCGCCCACGACCACGCCGAAGCCCAGTTCGGGGCCAATACGATCTGGCCGTGCGCCATAGCCCACTGTCAGTGCTCCTTTGCGGTCCAAGTAGGTGATCGATACGTCATCGCGCACGATCCACTTGCCGTTGGCGTCGAGCAGATGGCGGAACCGAGGCGCCGTGGCCGGATCTTTCGCCACGAACTCTAAACTGCCTTTGCCGCCATTGCGCGACGGATCGGCGGCGATGAAGCCGGCTCCCTCCATGTTCGACTGGCCAGCCAGGATGTAAACCTTGACCGGCTCGGCCGCCGCGGCCTGACCGTGCCCACTCGCCAAGCCGAGACAACCAACCCAGCCGGCGACTACGAAGACGCTCGCCATCGCAGTGCGTCTCCGCGCCCACCAACGCTGCGCGACCGGGCGGGGCGTCGCCAATCCCGTATCGGCCCGGGAAACGAACGAGGAATCGGCGGACAGCGGCGAACGAAAGCGAGTGGCAAGCATGCAACGAATTTCCGCGAAGAGATGGAACCAAGGCTGAAAGAGGGGCGGCTCGAAGACGGGCGATTCGACCGTCGCAAAGTCGGGTCGGGATTGTAGTCCTGCGCGGCGCGTGGCGGAACCTCCAGATCCTTTTCGGGAATTACGCATGCGGCGGCCCTCGGCGAGGAGCCGCATCGAAACGACGCGCGCCCCGATACCGCCGCTTTACCGCCTCCGCCAGACTTGACGCATGAACGGCCACAGGTCATACCCACTGCGCGATAGCGAGCAACAAAGCTTGGGAGTGGAACCATGGATCGAATGCAACGACGGGAGTTCCTCGCCGGTACGGCGGCGACAGTCGCGACGCTCAGCGCCGGCGGGTCTCACAGCGGTGCGAACTCATGGGCGCCAACTCTTCTCGCCCATGGCCAGGAAGCGGCGCCGCCCGCCGCGAAAACCACTCGGAAACGGGTCGCGGGAGTCGTCACCACCTACTACCGCAATTCGCACGCCGACGTGATCCTGACGAAGATCCTGGAAGGTTGGAAGCACGACGGCGGCCCTGGGCCGGCGCTCGAGCTCGCCGCCGTCTACATCGACCAGCTGGACCGTAGCGAGTTCGGCCTGGAGCTCTGCAAAAAGCATGGCGTGCCCGTGTTCCCGACGATCGCGCAGGCTGTCACGGCGGGTGGAAACTCGATCGCCGTCGATGGCGTGTTGAGCATCGGCGAGCACGGCCGCTATCCGTCCAACGCGATCGGCCAAACGCTGTACCCGCGTCGCCGGTTCATGGAGGAAATCGCGGCCGCCTGCGAGAAGCATGGACGCGCCGTTCCCGTGTTCAACGACAAGCACCTTGGTCCGGAATGGGCCGACGCCAAGTGGATGTACGACCGGGCGCGCGAACTGAAAATGCCCTTCATGGCCGGCTCGTCGCTGCCCGTCGGCTTTCGTGGCCAACCCATCGACTTGCCCATCGACAGCCCGATCGAAGCGGCGGTTGGAATCGGCTACGGCGGCCTGGAAGCGTATGGATTCCACGCTTTGGAATTCTTCCAGTATCACGTCGAACGGCGACGCGGCGCCGAGCGGGGCGTGAAACGCGTGCGGTTCCTCGAAGGCCCGGAACTCTGGCGGGCGATCGACGAAGGCGCGATCTCGAAGACGGCGTTCGATGCCGCCTTCGCCGCCGTCCCCAAGTCGGGCCAGCCGGAGATGCGCAAGGACGAGCGCGCCGGCCTGTACCTGTTTGACTACCTGGATGGCTTTCGCGGCGCCGTGCTGCACCTCGGCTGCGTTCGCGGCACCGCCATCGGCTTGACCGTCGCCGGCCAGCCCAAGCCGCTCGCCACCACCTTCGACGAACGCAGCGAACCGCGGTATCCGCACTTCGCCTACCTGCTGAAGGCGATCGAGGCGATGATCCACTCGGGCCGTCCCGCGTACCCGGTCGAACGCACGCTGCTGACCAGCGGCATACTCGACCGCGGTTTGAATTCACGGGCACAACAAGGCCGTTGGCTGGAAACGCCCGAGTTGGCGATCGCGTATCAGCCGGTCGATTACCCCTACGGACAGCAAGTCGATCTCCTCTCCCGCGATTTTTCACGGCGGCCGTGATCCGCAACGGCTGATCCATCATGGATGCGGGGCGGCGCGCTCGCTCCTCCGTGCGCCGTTGGCCGCATAGCTTGCTATGGCCGTCTTCTCTTGCCGCATTTCAAGTCGATTGCGGGTCTCCGTATGGCCTTGGGCGCATGCTCCGAGCATTTGGCATGGAAATCGCCATAACCGGTACATCAAGTCCCGGTAGTGTGCGATTCGAAATGTCCAGGTGTGGGAGAAGGAAGCGATGTCTTGCTCAACGGCCGCGTCGAGCGGCGATCTTTGGTTGCGATGGAGTGCGTCTCTGCGTAACGGCCATGCGAAGCGAAAGGGCGTGTCCCGGCACGGTAACGCGTCCCCGAAAGCGCAGGGCTTCACGCTGGTCGAGCTGCTCGTGGTTATCGCGATTATTGGCGTGCTGGTCTCTTTGCTGTTACCGGCGGTTCAAGCCGCCCGCGAAGCGGCTCGACGAACGCACTGCACGAACAATCTCAAGCAGATCGGCCTCGCGACGCACAATCTGCACGACACCTACGGTTTTCTTCCGCCGGCTTTTATCGGCGACAACTCGGACACGCCCAACGGCTGGGCGACCTGGGGCGCGATCATCCTGCCGTTCATGGAAGGCGGCAATCAGTACTCGTTGTGGGACATTTCACGCCGCAACATGTTTCAGGTCCCGACGGCGTATCAGACCCAGATCAAAGGTTACATTTGCCCATCCCGGCCATCGCCCGTATTAAGCGTGGGCGACTTTTTGAATCCCGGAGGCTCGCTATCGGACTACGCCGCCAGTTTCGGCACCGAGGCGGCTTATATCAACTCCAACGGAGCGATCATTCCGAACCTCCCCTTTGTCGCCGCCGACGCTTCGGGGGAGATCAAGGTGACGCAATGGGCCGGTCAAACTCGGCTGGCGGATATCACCGACGGCACCAGCAACACGACGATGTTCGGCGAAAAACATATCCGTCCAAACTCGCTGCGCGGCAAGAACGAGGACCGCAGCATCTTTAGCGGAGTGCGCAACACGCATCGACGGATGATGGGATTGGCTCCCAATGGCGATGTGCGGCCACTCTTGCCGCCCAAGTTGCAGAACTCGTCGGTCGCCAACAGCAGCTTTGGCGGTCCCCATCCAGGTATTTGCCAGTTTGTGTTTTGCGATGGCAGCGTCCGCCCCGTGCGAATCACCGCCAATTTGCAAACACTCACCTACCTGGTGTCGCGTTCGGATGGTCAAGTCGTAAATCTGGACTAGGAAAGACGCATGAAGGCGACTCGCAACCATCAACCGCTCCACTTTGTCCG
>JBIKVL010000003.1:0-20920 GCA_044356875.1 Pirellulaceae bacterium
GCTGCCTTGCGGGATGGCGGCGTCGATTTGGGGCGGACGCTGATCGTGCTCGAAGAAGGGGCCGAGGCAACCGTTTTGAACGAGACGTTGAGCGATTCGCCGACTTCAAGCGGGCTGCATTGCGGAGCAACGGAGATCGTGCTCCGATCCGGGTCGCGTCTGCGGTACGTGCATCTTCAGGATTGGGGGCAAGGTGTTTGGCACTTTGCGCATCAGCAAGCCCAGGTCGAGCGGAACGCCTCGCTGCAATGGACTTCGGCGGCGATGGGTTCGCGCTTGGCCAAAGTGAACCAGCGGGTGTCGTTAGTGGGTGAAGGCGCCGAGTGCCAAGTGAATGGCGTCTTGTTTACCGAGGGTAAGCAACATCTGTCGTATCACACACTGCAGCACCATAAGGCGCCGCATTGTCGCAGCGACTTCCTGTACAAATCGGCGCTCCAGGATCAGTCGCGAACCGTTTGGCGTGGCATGATCAAGGTCGATCCCGGCGCCCAAAAGACTGACGGCTACCAGCGGAACGACAACCTGCTGCTTTCGACCGCGGCTCGTACCGACTCAATCCCGGGTCTGGAAATCGAAGCCGATGATGTCCGCTGCACGCATGGGTCGACAACGAGCAAGGTCGACGAGGAATTGATTTTCTACTGTCAGTGCCGCGGCTACACGCGCCGCGAAGCGACGCGGTTGATCGTCACCGGGTTTTTCCAGCAGATCTTCGACCGAATCTCGATCGAAAGCGTGCGAGAGGCGTTAGGTCAAGCGATCAGTCGCCGAGTGCGAGAGTACGCCTAGACGTAGTACGCCTAGCGGTAGTACGTACATCCGTAGTACGCAGAGAGCCGTCGAGGTGTTGCGATTTTCGCGGATCGTCCAAGTTGGAACCGGGCGTTGCGGCAGCCACCGGACGGTGGCGTGCTCAAGAATCAAGGGTGTGTTCGATGTCGGATTTCGTGAAGGTTGGACGCCTGGATAGCTACTCGGGCGACGGCAAGTGGATGTTGGAAATTGGCGAACGGCTGGTGGTGCTGTTTCGCGTGGATGGCCAATTCTTTTGCCTGGACGATGTTTGTACCCACGACGGCGGTCCGCTTGGCGAGGGGCGGCTCGAAGGGCATCTCATCGCTTGTCCTAGGCATGGCGCGAAATTCGATGTGCGAAACGGCCAGGCGTGTACCATGCCAGCGACCGAAGCGACTCACTCCCATGATGTCCGCGTGGACGGCGTTTTCGTCTGGGTCAGGCTGCGAGGCGGCGACGAGGAAGCGGTTGGCCCGTCTGCGGCGGCGGGCGATGCCCGGAAGTCGGGCACGCACGAATGCTGCGAAAGCGGCGCCGGGCACAGCATGGGGCATGTCGCCGGGCAGATAGCTGATCTGGGGCCAGGAGCCGGGCAAGGCCTCGGTGGCGGAATCGCTTCCATTTCGGTCGCAGGAGCCTCGGGCGAGGCCGGGGTATGCAATGCGACAACGGCTCCAGTGGCGGCTGCCACGGCGGCTTCGCTCTGCGAGGATCTGGTCCGCGAAGAGTTGAAACGGGTGATCGATCCCGAACTGTTCGTCAACATTGTCGATCTGGGGCTTGTCTATAACGTCGACTTGGTGCCCGGTGAAATGGGCGGATCGAAGGTCAAGATCGACATGACCATGACAAGCCCGATGTGTCCTGCCGGTCCTCAACTGATTGCGCAGTGCAAGCAGTTTGTGGGGCAGATGGCTGGGGTCGACTCGGTGGAGGTCAAAATCGTGATGGACCCGCCCTGGACGCCCGCGAAAATGAGCGACTCGGCCCGCGATCAGCTTGGGATTTTCTAAATCCGCTGTCCCCCGCGCGGACAGTTTGACGAGCGGATGGGCCGCCAATGAAGATCCTCTGCTGCGAGTACGCGGTGAGTGGTGGTGGCTTCGAGGAAGAATCTTTGGCCGTTCCCGGCAATACCTTCCTGCGGGAAGGCGCCGCGATGTTGCGGGCCGTGATTGCGGACTTGAAGCGAGTGCCTGGAGTCGTCACTCGAGTGCTGCGTGATCGTCGGTTGTCGGACGTTGCGCTGCCGGTCGACGAAGTGGCCGAAGTCGGGACGGCGGTCGAGTTTCATGAACGGCTGGTAGACGAGGCTCGGCTGGCTGATCGGGTGTTCCTAATCGCGCCGGAGTGTGGCGGCGTACTGGCGAGGTTGACTTGCGAGGTCAAGTGTGCGGGCGGAAGTCTGCTGACTCCAGCAGGTGAGCTGGTTCGGATCGCCAGCGACAAAAACGAGACTGCTCGTCATTTGGCGGCCGCTGGCGTGCCGACCGCAGACGGGTTCGCGATGGCGGCAGGAGCCGCTTTGCCGTTGGATTTCGACTATCCAGCCGTGCTCAAGCCGGTTGATGGGGCAGGTTCGGCGGAGGTGAGTCTGGTGCCAGCTTGGCGCTCGGGGCTCGTCGCGCCGAGTTGCTTTCCGCAGTGGCGGTTGGAACGGTTTGTTGCGGGCCATGCGGCGAGCGTGATGGTGTTGTCGCTGAACGGGCGAACTGTTTGTTTCCCGCCTTGCTGGCAACATCTTTCGGACGATGGCCGTTTCGCGTATCGGGGCGGGGCGACGCCGATTCCGGCGCGCTTCGCGGTTCGTGCCGAGGCATTGGCGAGAGCCGCCGTGGCAGCCTTGCCACCCGCGAACGGCCTGTTCGGTTTCGATATTGTGCTTGCCACGCGGGACGATGATGCGTCGGTTCCCGTCGACCAGCAGCCAATTGGCGGCGTAGAGCGTCCGCAAGCCTCAACCCGATGGCGGCCGGGAGATGTGGTGATCGAAGTGAATCCGCGACTCACGACTTCGTATCTGGGCGTGCGACGATTGTTGGTCGACAATCCGATGGCGGCTTTGTTGAGCGGTCGGGTGCCTGAGGCGTGGCGGCTAGCCCCGTGGGCGTCGGCCGACGAGCCGATTGTGTTCACGGCGGAAGACAAACACGACGTTGATCTGGGGGCAAGGTGAATGGCAGCGGTCGTTCCTCGCAACAGCGCGTTGCAATCGGTGATGCGGGACCATTACACGGCGGCGGAGATTCAGGCGCTTCGCGGATTGCTCGAACAACAGGGCGTGCTGACGATGCGGCCGCTCGCGTCGGGGCTGTTTTCAGCGGCGGTGACGACTGAGTTCTCGGAGGGAACCAACTATCGGGCCGCCTGGGTGCGCGACAACGTGCATGTGGCGTTCGCGCATTTGGCGAACGGACGGCCGGCGGTGGCGGTCGCTGCATGGCGGGCGTTGTTGCGCTTCTTCCGCACGCAGCGGGGCCGTTTCGAATCGATTATTGAACGCCCGGAATTGAAGGCCGAACCGCAACGGCGACCGCACATCCGGTTTGACGGCGAGCGGTTGCGGGAACTCGATCAGAAGTGGTCGCATGCCCAAAATGACGCCCTTGGGTATTTCTTCTGGCTAGGAGCCCGCTTGATGCTCGCCGGCGTGCTGCGACCGGCCGACCTGGAGCAGGCGGACTGGGAGACGCTGGCGTTGTTCCCGCGGTATTTTCGAGCGATCGAATACTGGCAGGACGAGGACAACGGCCACTGGGAAGAGGCGGCGAAAATCGAAGCGTCGAGTATCGGCGTGGTCGTCGCGTCGCTGCGGGCGTGGCGGATGATGAAGTCGCGCGAAGGTGCCCAGGCGATTGACTCGAACCAACCGACGGGCATGGCGTCCATCGACGCGGGACGCGATCACGTCGAACGTCTCTTTCCCGGGGCGGACTTGGATGAACTGATCAAGCGGGGCGAAGCGGCGTTGTCCACGATTCTGCCGGCCGAATGTGTGCAACCCGAGAGCGGCAAGTCGCGGGACGCCGACGCGGCGTTGTTGTTTTTGATTTACCCACTGGAAGTGATCGACGGTCCCACGGCCGACGCGGTGCTCGCGCGGATCGATTCCCGTTTGCGCGGGCCGGTAGGAATTCGCCGCTACCGTGGTGATTCGTTCTATTGCCGCGACTACGAGCGGTTGATCGCGGCGGGCGGCGACGATCCGACTCGCGATTTTAGCGATGACATGTCCGGACGCGACGCGTTGCTGCGCGATGGCGAGGAGGCTCAGTGGTGCATTTTTGATCCGATTCTGTCCGTCGTGTACGGCCAGCGGTTCGCGCGGACGGGCGACGTCGAGTCGCGTCGCAGGCAATGGGAGCATTTGAACCGCGCGTTGGCCCAGATCACGCGAGCTGATCCGCCCCGCTGCGAAGCGTTTCAATGTCCCGAGTTGTATTACATCGAAGATGGCGAACTGCGGACCAGCCGCGCGACTCCACTGCTGTGGACGCAAGCGAACCTATGGACGGCGCTCGAAGTGGCGGCCGCGACGACTGCCGCTACCACTGCGACGACCGGTGCCATGACCACTGCCACGACCGAATAGCTGGCAACCGTCTTAGCGTCATGCGTTCAAGATTCGCGATGTCCCTCCCGCATGCCGCGACCGTGGCGAACAAGGCGATGCACCGGATCGGGCAAACGAGCCGATTTTGAAATGGAACGCTATCGGCGCCCGCACGGTGACCGTGGTTGTTCGCCACGTAGTTAGATGATCACACGGAGGCACGGAGAAGTTCTTTCGCGGGCGTGGGGCGTTACCCGTTCCCGATGGGAGTGAAAAACCGAGTTTGATAGATGATTTCGGACCTACTCGGTCGTCCAAAACGCGGATGGCGTCACGCGATTGGACTGCTCGGAGCGACGAACTCTCCTCCGTGGATCCACTGGGCAGACCCGGGCGAAGCGTCAAGGCACCGCCGCGACGGGCCGCCCTGGCGATGGATGGCTCGCTGCGAAAAGGGAGTTCCTGACCGCGAGTGCTGAGTGCTTTATCGCGGGACGCGTACTAGCCGAGTTCCTGGATGACGCCGCGGTTTTCGAGGATGTAGCGCGGGCGGCCCGAGAAATCGAGGAACGACTGGGCTGGATCGATGCCGAGGTGGCGGTAGATCGTGGCCAGGACGTTTTCCGGACGGTATGGCCGGTCTTGGGGAACTTCTCCCTTCTCCGAGGAAGAGCCGATGATCTGGCCCATTCGCAGTCCGCCGCCCGCCAAGAGAACGCTCATAACGCTGCCCCAGTGATCGCGGCCAGCCGATTTGTTCACTCGCGGAGTGCGTCCGAATTCACCCATGGCGACAACGAGCACGTCGCGGTCGAGTCCGCGCTCGTGCAGGTCGCTCACCAACGCCGCGATACCACGGTCGTAATCGGGACCCTTCTTCTCCATCGCGGATTTGATTTGCGTATGGTCGTCCCAGCCACCGACACGGACGGTGACGAAAGTAACGCCGGCTTCGACGAGTCGCCGGGCGAGCAGCATTCCCTGGCCACTGCTGTTGCGACCGTAGCGATCGCGAGTCCGCGGGTCCTCCGCCGCGATGTCGAACGCGGCGCGGGCCTTGCCGCCAGCGACCATTTCGTAAGCTTCCCGAGTGAACTGATCGATCGACTCCGCGACGCCCTGGGTGTCGAGCACCCGGCGTTGATTGTCGAAGGCGGTGAGCAGCGAGCGGCGATCGTCGAGCCGGTCGATGTCCAAACCGGTGGTCAAAGCGAGGTTGTTGACCGCGAACTTTTCGGATGCCGGATCGGACTCGGTGCGGAATGGACCGAACTGTTTTCCGAGGTAGGCGGGCCCGCCGAACCGCATCGCCTGGGGAATCGACACGAAGGCGGGCAAGCCGCCATCGTTCGCCCCGCGCATTCTCGCGGTGATCGAACCAGCGCACGGCATATCGTTTTCACGGCGCTGCGGATCGCGAAGGTAATAGCCGGTCTGCGTCAAGTGGGCCGAGGTGCCGTGGCTGCTCGACGAGTGGGTGACGGAGCGGATCACTGCCAATTTGTCGGCGATTTTCGCTTGCTCGACCATGAGCTCGGAGAAGCGTTCTCCGGCGAGCGTCGTCGGCACGCTGCCGAGCGGACCACGATATTCCTCGGGCGCGTCCGGCTTGGGGTCGTAGGTTTCGAAATGCGTCGGCCCGCCGGCGAGCTCGACGAAAATCACCGACGTCCGCCGTGATGAGCCGACGGTGGCGGGAGCGTTGGATTCGGCGGCCAGCGCTCGTCGCCGGAGCAGTTCGGGTAGGGAGAGTCCGCCTAGGGTGAGCACACCGACCTTCAAGGCATGACGCCGATCGAAGCGGGAACAACTGAATGCCTGGCAGTCCGACTTGTCCATGCTGAAAGAACCCCTGTTCCGATTTACCCGCGAAGGAATGCATCAAAGCCGAACGATAGGTGGATTTATCGGTCGAACCTCGCGAAGTGTCAAGTGAATTCAAACCATTCCGACCGTGGCGCTGCCGCGTGACGAGGGAACAAATCGCCTGAATTCACGCTGCGTCGTTTACCGCCGAGCCATAGGCGACGGCTGGGCCTGCGAGCGGTTCGGCGTTGCGGTGCGAAAGCCGTTGCCTCGCGACCCATCGCCTGCGGCCTGCGACCAAAGAAGAAATCACGCTGCGTCGTTTACCGCCGAGCCGTAGGCGAAGGCTGGGCCCGCTAGCGGTTGAGCGTTGCGGTGCAAAAGCCGTTGCCGAGCGAGCCATCGCCTGTGGCATGCGGAAAGCGACGTCGGCCGGTCGGCCGCTTGCTTCGCCGGTCGGTGTTGACGCTGCGGAGGGAACTTGCGACATTATTCGGCAATCCGTCAACTCGGAAATTCCCTACCTTCATCGCTTTACGTGAAAAAGCCGTGTCCAAGTTCGCAGTGATACTCCCGGCCGCCGGCCAGAGTCGACGGTTCCGGGACCAACATTACAAGAAGCCGTTCGCGCCGCTCGAAAACCGCGCGGTGTGGCTTCATGCGGCTGACCGTTTCCTGAATCGCGGCGATGTCAAGCAAGTGCTGATTGTGATTTCGCCCGAGGATCGCGAATCGTTCTTGGGCAAATTCGCGGCGAATGTCACGATTTTAGGTGTGGAAGTGGTCGATGGCGGTGCCGAGCGGAGCGATTCGGTGGCCAACGCGTTGGCTCGGGTTCGCGACGACATCGACTTCGTCGCCATCCATGACGCGGCGCGTCCGTGCATCGCCGACACTTGGATCAACGATGTCTTCGCGGCTGCCGAGAAGACCGGGGCGGCGATTCTTGGGGTGCCGGTCACTAGCACGCTCAAGCGGGTCGGCAAGGACCAGATGATTCAAGAGACGGTGCCGCGGTCCGATGTTTGGGAAGCGCAGACTCCGCAGGTCTTCCGCCGCCAACTGCTGATCGACGCCTACGCGCGACGCGGCCGGGAGCCCGCGACGGATGACTCGCAGCTTGTCGAACGGCTCGGCCACAAAGTAGCCATTGTGCCAGGTTCCCCCTTAAATCTGAAAATCACCACTCGCGACGACCTGCGCTTGGCCGCCCACGCGCTCAAGGCGTTGCCCAAACCCAAAGGCCTCGAAGGCCTCGGCCCGTTCGGCGGAGATGGCCCGTTCGGCGGAGATGGCTCGTTCGCTGGCGATGGCCTGTGGCGCTAGCCATGCGTACCACGCACGCTCAACACGCACGCTTGCCAACCACTAGCCACTAACCACTAATCACTAACCACTAGCCACTAGCCACTAGCCACTAGCGTTTCTTTTCCGTTTCTTTCAACCCTCAACACCCCTCACTAGACGAGTCATGTCCGGCCCAGGTTTTCACATCCTGCTGAATCGGGAAGATTCGAAAAAACTGTTTGGTATCCGGGAACCGGACAAGATCCGGGATTTTTGCCGGCAACTAAGCCAATCCCCGGATTACCGCAAGCGTGGTCGGATTCTCGAATTGGGAATCAGTTGGGACACGCTACACCGTTGTCTCACGGACGGCTCGCTGGATGCCACTGCGGGCGAACCGCCGCTCAACCAGTGTTTTCTGGGTGGGCGGTCGTTGTACGACGGCCCTGACGCGGTCGTTTCGTTGGTGCGGCCCGACATGGCGCCGTACGTTGTCGAAGCGCTCGAAGAGATCAAGTTCGAGGACTTGCGGGTGAAGTACTTCGCGCTGGATGCCACGCAGTACGGTCGGCCGCTGCAAGAGAAGGATCTCGAAAAGGCGTGGGTCGTGTTCCAGCAGGTCCGCGAGTTCTACGATCTAGCCGCCGAGGATTTCAGCGCGGTGCTGTTCGTCGCCGACCGCACCAGCTAGCGAACTGAATCGCAACGACGTGAATCGCAACGACGTGAATCGCAACGACGTGAATCGCAACGACGTGAATCGCAACGACGTGAATCGCTGCAGCTAAAATCGCCGCGACGTGAATCGCCGCGAACGGGATAGCTTAGGGATCTGCTTAAGGAAACTCATGACGGACATCGTCGCCGAATTGCAGTGGCGCGGGCTGGTGCATCAAACCACGGACGGAGTGAAACTGGCCGAGTGGCTGAACGGTTCCAGCCGGTCGTTGTACGCGGGTTTCGATCCGACAGCGGACAGTCTGCATGTGGGCAGTTTGTTACCGCTGATGACGCTGCGGAGATTCCAGCGAGCGGGGCATCGGCCGATCGCGTTGGTCGGTGGCGCGACGGGGATGATTGGCGACCCGAGCGGCAAGAGCGAGGAACGCAATCTGCTGTCGGTCGACGCGTTGCGGGCGAATGTCGCGGGACTCGAACGGCAGATTTCGCACTTCCTCGATTTCTCTCCCGGTCCGTGTGCGGCGGCCCTGGTCAACAATTACGACTGGATGGGCGGGTTCGGCTATCTCGAGTTTCTTCGCGACGTGGGCAAGCACTTCCCCGTGAATGTGATGCTCGCCAAGGATTCGGTTCGCAGCCGGATTGAACGCGACGACGCGGGGATCAGCTACACCGAATTCAGCTACATGTTGCTGCAGGCCTACGACTTCGTGCAGCTCAACCGCCAGCGTGGCTGCGAACTGCAGATCGGCGGCAGCGATCAATGGGGGAACATCACGGCGGGGATCGATTTGGGGCGCCGCATGCATGGCGTTCAGCTCTACGGACTCACCTGCCCGCTGTTGCTCAAATCCGATGGCTCGAAGATGGGCAAGACGGAACGCGGCGCCATTTGGCTGTCGCGATCGCGGACGTCGCCGTACCAGTTTTTCCAGTATTGGATCAACGTGGCGGACGCGGACGCGGGTATGTGCTTGCGGTTCTTGACGGAGCTGTCGCGTGAAGAGATCGAGTCGCTCGACGTTTCCCGCCGCGAACAGCCGGAGCTGCGTTTAAGCCAAAAGCGGTTAGCGGAATCGCTGACGCAACTGGTGCATGGCGACGACGGTTTGGAAGCGGCGCGGCGCGCGACGGAGGTGTTGTTCCAGTCGGCGGAGATTTCCCGGTTGACCGACGCGCAGCTTGTCGAGATTTTCGCCGACGTGCCGAGCCAGACGTTGGGCCGCGAGCGGCTTGTCGCGGGCGTGCGGCTGGTCGACGCCTTGTGCGAATCGGGGCTCGCGAAATCCAAAGGCGAAGCGCGGCGGACGGTCGAGCAGGGCGGGGCGTATGTGAACAACCGCGTGGTGAACGACCTCAACGCGGTGCTGCTGCCTGAGCATTTGGCGAGCGAGACGGTCATCGTGCTGCGGCGCGGCAAGAGCAACTTCGCGCTACTGCGGTTCGTCGGATGACGACCGCGCGCCGTCCTCTGCGGCGTCGATGGTGGCGATGGCTTGCCGCCGTGATGGCCGCCACGCTGATGCTGCTGGCCGCTGTCGCCGCTTGGTTGTGGTGGCTCAGCCGTCAACCGCCGCCGTTCTATGAGCGAGCGCTGCTTGCCGACGCGCGGCGCCCAGCGGCGGAGGGTGATGAATTCGAGCGGCGAGTCCTCGCGACTCGTAACGCCGCGCGGCGAAAGGGTGGCTGGCGGCTCGAACTGTCCGAAGACCAGATCAACAGTTGGTTGGCCGAACGGTTGCCGCAAGCGTTTCCGAAGGCGCTGCCGAACAGTTTCTCCCACCCGCGCGTGGCGATCACCGACGGGCGATTAGAGTTCGGCGGCCGCTATCGATCCGGCAGCGTCGACGCTGTGGTGTCGCTCGATGTGGCGGTGACTGTGGGGGACGAGCCGAACGTGGTGGCGGCGCGTGTGGTCGCCGTTCGACTGGGGCGGGCTCCCGCGCCGGCGGCCCCGCTGGTGGAATTGGCGGCCGACGCGGCTCGGCGGGCCAACGTGCCGCTCCGCTGGACGCAGGCGGGCCGCGAGCCGATCGCGCTACTCACGCTGCCCGAGCGAACCGAGGCGCTCGGCAACCGCCGAGTGGTGCTTGAAAGCGTGTCGCTGCTGCCGAGCCGGTTGGTCTTGGAAGGGCGCTCCGAGTAGGGCTCAGCTTGGAGTCTCGAGGGACGGTTGCCAACGCCACGGGTGCGCGTCGCTATCTCCGTGTCCAGGGGCGTCGGCGGATGTAGTGGCGGCGGCCGGTTCGATCGTCAAGCGCCCGGCGAGCCGAGTTTCCTGCGACGGTGGACCGTCGTCGAGTCGTGGGCTCGAAGCGGTTCCCAAGAGATCGATGAGCCAGCGGATGGAGTCTTGGGCATTTGTGTTGGCGGGAATAAGCTGCGTGCGATGAAGCCCGAAAGCGACGCGTTCGACGTGGCCGCGATCGCCGGCGATCGGGCCTTCGAAATCGAGGTAAAGCAGGCGATGGTCTGGCAAACGCCGCAGCGGGCCGAGGGTGGCCGAGTGCGCGTCGCAGGCGGCGGGCAGCGGACAGGGAAGTTCCCAGGCGGCGAGCACGTCGCCCGTTTCCAGCAGCAAATCCCAGTGCGATTTCCGCGTCGCGTGGGCGGGCAAGGTATGTCGCAGCAGCACGAAGCGGCCAGTGAACGCCGACTCGGCGCCGCCGCGTTGCGTCGGTTTCATGGCGGTGTGACTGCGGTGTTAAGGCGACGTCACGGTCGTCTCTTCGGTGACCGTGATCGGCGTGGGTTGGAGGGCGCTGCGGAGGAAGACGCGGAACTGCAATTTGCCGGCCTGCGTCGCTGGCAGTTCGACTCGACAGGGCCGCAGCGCCTCGCGGGGACGCAATTCGGCGACTGGCTCCATTTCAATGGTGCGGGCGTCCGGCCCGAGCCCGCGGGGGCGAAAGCCGGTGATCCGCGCTTTGGTGAAGTCGATGCCGGGCGGAAATTCGAGCGAGAGGGCGACGTTTTGGTCGGGAATATCACGCTCGTTTTGGATGCGAATGATGTAGGTGATCGTTTGGCCAACCGAAACGGGATCGGCCAATTCGGCGACGTTGAGGCTCAACGTGTTGATCGCGTTCGGCGCGCCGGCGGGCGGTGGGCCGAGCGGCGCGCCGTCCGGGGGGCGGGCGTCAGCGGGTGGGGTCGGGTTGTCGGTCGGCGGCACAATGGGGGACGAAGAGGGGTCGAAAGGCGTGTTGGGAAAGGCGGGCGGCGTGGTCGACGGCGGAACCGGCGGGCCGGACGACACGGGGCCTGGCGTGATCTCCGTCGAGAGTTCGGCGGTTTGCGGTCCGGCTTGGTCGGCGGCCACGGTGACCCGATTCAGCGCCGACGGGTCGGGTTGAAGGCAGGAGACGCGGACCACATAGCTGCGGCGCTCGTCGCGCGCCAGTTGTGGCAAGTCCCAGATCAACTGGCCGCGCGACGCTTGGAAGCCGGCCGATGCTTCGTCGGGCTTTAGCGAAGGGCCGTGTTGGTAAATGATCCGCACGTTGGACAACGCCGCCGCGCTGGCGTTGTAGACGGTGATGGTGTAATCGACGCTTTGGCCCGCTTGTTGCCGAGTGGCGCCGGAGAGCTGTACGCGCAGCGGACCGCCGCCCAGCGGGCCGGCGCCGCCGGGCGGAGCCATGCCCGGCGCTGGCGCAGTCGCGACGACGCAACCTTGAGCGCTGGCGGAATATCCGCCGTCGGCGATCGCGTCGACGACGTGGCACAGTCGGCCCGGCAGTCGCGCGAAGAATGTCAGCGCGACCCGTTTGGTTTCGCCGGGGGCAATCGTCCCGATGTTCCACTGCAACGGGCTCCGTTCGCCCTGGGCGTGCGCCAGTCCCTCGTCGAAGCGATCGACGAGCCGGACATTGTTGAGCGCGACGGACGCTTGGTTGGTGAGTTCGATGCGGAACTGCGCTTCGCCGCCGACGGGCACGTTTTGCGGTCCGGTCATCGTCAGCAGCAGCGCGGGCGCGAAGATGCGGGCGCGGTCCAGGCAGTTTTCCGCCGTCAGTCCATCGGCCGCGCGGGCCCGAGCGCAGAACCGAATGTCGCCAGGGCGGATCGCCTGATAGGTGGCGTCGAGCACCCGTTGGCTGCGCGGCGGCAGATCGCCGAGGCGCCATTCGAGATGGTCGCCGAACCATTGGCCCGCCGGGTTGCTCGACACGTATTTCAGGCTGGGCGGTGGCGAGTCGCTGACGACCACGTCGCGCGTCGGCAATTCGCCCTGATTGGTCACGACGATGCGAAACACGCCGGCGGCATTGAGCGCTAGCGATTCGGGACCAAGCACCTGGATCGAAAGCCCGGGTGCCGCCCAGGTAACGGTGGTCGAACCGGTCCCGACGGTCATGCGGGGAGAATTGCCGTTGGCCGGACGAACGACTTCGATATTGACGCGGGCCGTGCCGCCGCCACTGGCCGGCGGTAGCAACTCGACCGTCGCCTTGCCTTCGCCGTCCGTGGGGACTTCGATCTGGGTATCGTTGTTGGCGAAGCGGGTGTCCAGACCTTCGATCGAATAGCGGACAAGCCACGCCGAATGGGGCGAGGCGTCGGTGGCGCGGGCGACTGTCGTCGTGATCAAAGCCGACTCGCCCGCGCGGGCCACCACGGGCGCGGGAAAATCCCACCGCGCGTCGAGCCAATGGATAATGGCGGTTTGCTTTCGCCGGTCCCAGCCTTTCGCTTGCGGCGCCCAACACGTGACGTGGCTGGTGCCTTCGGTGGGCGAAGTCACGCTGATCCACGTTTGTCCTTTGGCCACGCGGACATCGTCCTTGGGGGAAGGAGTGCCGCGGGTGATCAACTGCGATTCGTGGGATGTGTACCCGACCGCGAAATCCCCCGTCATCTTGCGGGGCGTTTCCTGGAACCACCGCTGGACGCTGTCGGCGCCGACATCGCCGACTTCCACGATCATCCCGACACTGTCCGGCGCCATCATCCACTCGACCGGTTGCCGCATGATGAATCGGCCGTCTGGTCCGCAGTAGCCGGCGAGCAAGACGACATCGGTCCCGACGGGCGCGACGACTTTGGCTGGCACCAGTTTCAATTGGCAATTGCCCTTGGGCAAAGCGGGTGGCGTTGGAACCTGTGCGGATTGCGGATCGGCGCATGCGGGGCGGGGAACCGAGGCGACAGGCGCGGTGGCGCCCAGCTCGGAGGCCGGGCACGGCGCCGGTTTCGGAGGCGCTTGGAACGCCGGCTTCGGCAAGCAGCTTTCCAGCGAGGTGGAAGCCGGGCTTGGGAGAAAAACCCGATCCCCCGACGGATCGATGGCGGGAAGACGAAAGCGGGCGCAACCGATCGGAGCGGCCGCCAGCAGCGCGAGTCCCAGGATCACCACGTGGCCCGCGATCGCGCGGCAAGACGCCAGCGCAGCGCAGGCCGCCGACGCGCGACTGTCATGCGCGTCGCCTCCGGGGACCTGGCCCGGCTGCGTGGTGGCGATACTAGGAATCGGGATTCGCGTCATGCGGCTTCCTCGGGCGAACTTCGGAACGAAAATTCCGAGTTCGCGTCCTGCGGAAAAGCTAGCACCCGACGTGGTGACCCAAACGGCCGGAACACGCCATCTTGAGGCGAAATGGAGCCAAATCCGGCAGCATCGCGCGCGACTTGACGATTAGGACGGTTGTGACAGCCAAGCGGCGCGTCCGGCATTTACTCGGGGACGACGCCCCGATGGCCGACGGCGTCGTGTTCTACGAACCACGCGAGCGTCCGAAGATTCCCGTCGCATACCAGATGCCGTTCGCGCCCCGCTTCATGTCGCAGCCAAAATAAGCGTGCCGGCCGGATACGGCCGACCAGTGGCCGGAGGATTGACGCCAACTGTGAACGCATTCCACGGCCGCCGCGAACAGGTCTTGGCCCGGCCAACTTTCCGCGCAGACCTCTTGGGCGATCACCCCGGCAGGCAACCGCGCGTTGATGCGATGAAACCGCTGATCCCAGGCATGATGCCCTTGCACGCCGATCGAAGCCTGATGCGAGGAATGCTTCTCCGCTTCCTCGAACAGAAGCGGGTGACTGTGGCCGTCCGTGCTGCGCGGGCTCTCGGGATGCAATCGCACCGCGTAAATCAACGTCCGCTGCGTCAGACTTCCAATTGGCAATTCCAGCAGGACTCGCAACGCGGATGCCGACGGGAACCGCGACTCGGCCCCTAAACCAGTGGCCCCTAAACCAGTGGCGCTGAAACCAGTGGCCGGTACCAAGCTGATCACTCGCCCGTACGTCGCACGCTGGGGAGCTTGCAGATCCACGATGGCGAGTCCCGAGCGGCCCTGTAGTTCCGCGAATGCCGGATGTCTGCCAATCGCGTGACGCTCGGCGGCGGTTGCCGGTTGATCGGCGTCGCAGTGTCCGAGCACGCAGTTGGCAAGTAAACCTCGCAGGGGCGGGACTTGCGACATTTCCAATCGCCATCGTTCCGCCGCCTGCCGATCCGCCGGCTTCCACAACTGCAGCAACAAGAGGCTCCGCCGTTGTTCCGCCACCTTCCACGCGTCGCCATAACTGGCGAGCCAAACGCTAGGCGGTTCCGAGCGGATACTTGGCGGCGAATCGGCGATGGACGAGTTCGCTTGCGTTGCATTCGTGGTCGGCAAGGGCGATTGTGCGAACGCGTGAAGGGCTTGAGTCGCAAGCCATGCGCTTACGATGGCGACGGCCCACGATCGGCTAGCGGGTAGGCGGATGGAAAACAGGCTGCCGCGGATCGGTGGCATGAACTTCACGGCTTGAATCCCGGCGACTGCAGAGGTTGGTTTGCGTGAAAAAAATCGGCGTCGTCCGTTGGGCTGCGGTCTCGAAACGAGTCGCCCTGGCCTTCGCGGACAGCAAAGTCTACCGCCAAGTCACTCGATGTGAAATTATGGGTTGTATGGGGGTTCTGGAGAGTTGGGGGTTTCTGGGTTGTCTTGTTGGAAGTAACTTCGCTGTGGGAAACGCGTTAGTGGATAAAAAAATGCCATCTGGGGCGATAATATGGGTTGCATAGAGTGGGGTGGGTGAAGAAGATGCACCGGTTAGAGAACTTTTCTTGCCGCCGTTCTGGCCGAGGATCAGGGACAGGTCAGACGCGGAACAAGGAGGGAGGCGTTGTGGCAATCGCGAAGCAAGCAACGGAAGGCGAAGGGGAAACAACATGAGTGTGCGAAGATGGTGCGCGGTCATCGGGACTCTGTTCTCCGTGGCGTTTGGCTGTGGAATGGTCTCCTTCGTGACTCCCCAATCATCTCGGGGTGGAGCGGCGGCAGCACAACAGGTGACAGCGAACGGAGCGTCGGGAGGGACGGAGGGGGAAAACGCGGCGGACCCGAAAGCCAGTGGGGATGACGACGAGTCGCAGGTGGTTGGTGACGGGGCGGCGGGGGAGGCCGCTGCGGCCCAAGCTGGCGCGGCGACGGCGAAGAGTCAGCCGGCCGGGGCAGCGCCGCCTCGGCCGGATCGCGAACCGTATCGTCCGATCGAGTCGGCGGAATTCGAGCGGGCGCGGATCGCGTTGCGCGAGCGTCTGGGCGCTTTTCTGCAGCGGCTGTCGACCGATCCGGCGCCGGTGCGCGACGGTTGGAAACGATTCGTGCAAACGGATCTCGTCCAGTCTGCCTTGGACGCCCCGACCTTCGATAAGAAACTGAGCGGGGACATTGGAACTCGATTGTCGAGCGGCAAGCCGGGGATGGAGTTCACGCCAGTTCTGGCGTTGCGTCGAGCGTACCGGGAGTTTGCCGAATTGCATGAGGCGACCACGGTGGAGAACCCCGCGGAATATGTCGGGAAACTGCAGGACGAAGTCCGAACGCTGCTCGAATCGCTGCAGGCGTCCGGCACTAACTATGAGGTGCCGGGAATCGGGGATCGGCTCGCCCGTCTCCGCCGCCTCCGGCAAGCTCCGAAACTTGTCGAGTCGCTCGATAGTCGCTTCAACCGTGAAAACCTCTTTTTGCAGGCCAGTCGGCAGCTAGTGGCGGCGGGGGTTGAACAGAACGTGGACGAAACGTCGGCGGTGACGGATTCGATTCTTGGGGTGAGCGTGTTTGGCAATGCGCGGTTGCGTGGGCGAGTGACCTTGGGAATGGTACCCTGCGCCGATCGAGGGCGGTTCGAACTGTTGCTCGATGGCGAGGCGCTGTCTTCAAGTACTGGCTATCGCAAGTCGGTGACGCTGTTTTCGACGTCGACGACCGCCGTCATGGCTCGTAAATCGATTGAATTGGACGAGCGCGGATTGATCGGCGCGCCCGCGGTCGCGGCCTGCACGACCGATAATTCGCTCAATGACATCGCCGCCAAGTGCTGTCTCGTCGAGCGGATTGCGTGGAAGCGCGCGCAGCAAAGCCAGGGGCAGGCGGAGGCGTTGGCCTCGGCCTCGGCCGAGCGTCGGATCGAGTCGCGAATGGACGCACGCTCCGCCGAACTGTTGTCGAACGCGAACGACTCGTACCAGCAGAAGATTCGCAAGCCGCTCATCCGGCGGGATAGTTTTCCGCAGTCGCTGCGGTTCCAAACAACGACGGAGCACCTCCTGGGGCGCTCCCTGCAACGAAACGAGTTCCAATTGGCCGCGCCGACCGACCCGCCGGCTCCGATGGAGGGCGGCGACTTGGCGGTGCGGGTCCATGAGTCGTACATTCGCAACATGGCGGAGGCGATCCTTGGCGGCTATCGACTGACCGATGAGGAACTCGAGCGACTCTATAAGGAAAACGGGCGTGAGGTGCCCGAGGAACTGCGGGTGACTGAAACGAGCACCCGTTGGGGGTTCACCTTCGATGAGCGAAGTCCAGTCGAAATCTTGCTCCGCGACAACCAACTGTCGATCACGGTGACGGCCAAGAAATTCGTGTCGGGAGAGGGACGCAACCGGACCACCGTGGATCGGTCGATGCGTATCAGCGCGACCTACACGTTTGAACGAGCGAATGGCGTTGCCGAATTCGTCCGCAAGGAGGATGAATTTCCGGTCGCGGAATATGTGCCTCAAGCCGGTCGAGCGGTTAGCCAATCGGTGCGGGAGTTGGCTGCCAAGAGACTAATGAGCCGCAAATTCAACGCCATGTTGAAGAAGCGTTTGCCGGCGGATTTCGCGCTCCCGGGGCGGTGGGCGGCGGGCGGCCAATTGGTGGCGAAGGACTGTGTGCCGGCCGGCGAGTGGCTCTCCATGGTTTGGAACATGGCGCCGCTGCCTGCCGCCACGGCGCCCGCGAATCCCGCAGGGCCGCAAGGCCCCGCAAAGCCAGAGGCGGCTCCAGAAGCTTCAAAGCCAGAGGCGGCTCAAGCCGCTCCCAAGGCAGAGTCACCTCAAGACGCTCCCAAGCCGGCATCCCCGTCGGCTGCCCCGGCGGCGGCCCCAGAGGCGGCGAAGGCATCCAACGGAACGTAAGGCGGTTTTTCGGAACGTGGAATGGGTCGCGCCCCGACGCGGCGCGATTTGACTCGCAACTTGCGTTCGTCGCGGCGAATCCTTGGCGATTCGCCGTGTGGAGGGAATGCGCTTGATGTTGACCGAAAACCCTTGGCTTGCCACGATAACCGGTCGATGCGGCTGGAGTTTCGCCGCAAGGGGAGCCGCAAAGGGGACAAGGAGCGCGCGATCATGGAGCGTTGGGTGGAAATCACGTTTGATTGTTTGCCGCTGCGTTCGGTGACGCGGCTCGATGTGCCGCTCGACGCCTCCCCGAAGTTCCGGGCCCGGTGCGAGTCGATCAAGCGGGCGATGGAACGCCATGGTTCGCACAACAGTTACTACTTGTACAACGCGCAGTGCGTGTTCCATGTTACGAACCGCGCCGACATCGGGGCGATACAGTTCGCGTTCGAAGGCACGGTGCTCACCGACGCTGCCGATCAGAAGACGCTGAGCGCCGACCTGGAAGTCGTCTTGTTGCGGGAAACGTGCGATTGGCTGACTGAGCCGATCATCCCATGGTTCCGTCAGACGGTGAACTACGCGGTGTTGGTGGAATTCGATCGATACATCGCGGCGGGAGATTTGGCGAAGACCCGCGAGCGCTTGGCGCGGTTGCAGGCGACGAGCGACCAAGCGGGCGGATATGTCGGCATGTACCTCTAGGGCGAGGCGGCTGATTTTTCCCTCCGTGTTTGTTACACTCCGCCCTCGCGTTGGCCTTGCCTGACCGCCGCCCTTCTTGCTGGAGTTGCTCCGATGTCGACTTCGAGTTCCGTTCGTTTGTCCGGCGCCAGCGGCGCTGTGTCGCGCCGCGGTTTTCTTGGTTCCTCGGCGGCTTTGGCCGCCGCGCCCTTGGCCGCCGCGCCATTCGCTGTCTCGCCGGTGGTGTCTTCCTTAGGGGCGCTGGCCATGAACGCCATCCAGTCCGGATTGGCGGCGGCGGCGCCGGCCGCTCCCACGGATCTCACCGGTCGCATGTATAAGACGCTCAAGATCGGCATGGTCCGAGTGAACGGGACGCTGACCGACAAGTTCCGCGCGGTGAAGGAAGCCGGTTTCCACGGCATCGAAATGGATTCGCCGGGCATGGATGTGGCCGAGACCAAGAAGGCGATCGCGGAAACGGGGTTGCCGGTGGACGGCACCGTTTGTTCGACGCATTGGAATGTGCGTCACACGCATGCGGATCCGGCGACGCGGGCGAAGGCGCTCGAGCACCTTCAGACGGCGATTCGTGATACGCACGCGGTGGGCGGCAACACGGTATTGCTCGTCTTGGGGCATGGCAACGATGGCCCGGAGAGCGAGATTTGGCCCCGTTCGATCGAGAATATCTCGAAGGCGTTGCCGCTCTGCGGCGAACTGGGCGTCTACATCGCGATCGAGAATGTTTGGAACCATTTCCTGTACGACCACAATGGCGGGCCGACGCAGACGGCGGAGAAGTTCGTGAAGTACGTGGACGAATTGAATTCGCCGTGGGTCGGCATGCAATTCGACATTGGCAACCACTGGAAGTACGGCAGCATGGGCGATTGGATTCGCCAGCTGGGCAAGCGGGTGGTGAAGTTGGACGTGAAGGGGTTCTCTCGCGCGGAGAACAAGTTCACGCCGATCGACGAAGGGGACATCGATTGGGCGGATGTCCGCAAAGCGCTGCTCGAAATCCACTACTCGGGCTGGGTCGCGGCGGAAGTGTCGGGCGGCGGTCCCGAACAGCTCCAGGCGATCTCGCGGGCGATGGATAAGGTGTTCGGATTGAAGTCCGCGTGAGCGACGACACGCCGTTATGGGATGTGGCGGTGATCGGGGCCGGCGCCGCCGGCCTCGTGGCCGCCTTTCGCGCCGCCGAACTGGGCGCGCGTACGATCCTGCTGGAAAAGAACAAGCGTCCTGGCGTCAAGATTCTGATGTCGGGAGGCACACGCTGTAATCTCACCCACGACACGGACAATCGGGGAATCGTCGAGGCGTACGGTCCACCGGGCCGCTTTCTCCATTCGGCCTTGGCCGCGTTGTCCGTGCGGGCCAGCATTCAACTCTTCGAAGCCGAAGGCGTCTTCACGAAGATTGAGGACACCGGCAAGGTGTTTCCTGTCAGCGACCGGGCCGTCGATGTGCTCGAAGCGCTCCTCGATCGGCTGGGTCGCAGCGCGGCCACGTTGGCGATCGCCGAGCCTGTGACGGCGATCGCGGCAAACGCGGACAGCGGCGTTCAGTTCCAGATCGATACGGCGAAACGGCGGTTGGCTGCGCGGACGGTCATCGTGACCACGGGCGGGCAGTCCTATCCGGGTTCGGGAACGACGGGGGACGGGTACCGAATGGCGGCCGCCTTTGGACACGCTCTGGTCGCGCCGCGTCCGGCGTTGGTGCCCTTGACCACGGCGGCGCTCTGGGTGCGCGAGCTCAAGGGGATCACGCTCCCCGACGTCGTGTTGACCGTCTTCGAGGGTCCGAAGAAGCTCGCTCAACGGCGCGGGTCGTTGCTCTTCGCGCACTTCGGTCTTACAGGTCCGGCGGCGCTGGATGTGAGCCGAGCCGTTTCGGGGCATTCGCGGCCGTCGAGCTTGTTCGTGGCGGTCGACTTGTTGCCGGACGTCCGCGAGGACCAATGGCTGCAAGCGTGGCGCGACGAGTTGTCGGCGGCGGGCAAGAAAGCGATCGGTGGGCTTTTGGCGCGTTGGATTCCCCAGCGGATCGCCGAAGCGGTGTTGCGCGAGGCGGCGATTCCCGCGGACCGACGGGCGGCCGAGCACGGCAAGGAGGAACGGCAACGGTTGGCCGGCGTCCTCAAACGATTGATGATCCCGCTGACGGGGACGCTCGGATTCGAGAAAGCGGAAGTCACGGCGGGCGGCGTGCCGTTGGACGAGGTCGACTCGCGAACGATGGCCAGCAAGCGCTGCGAGGGACTCTATTTCGCCGGCGAAGTTCTTGACTTGGACGGTCCGATTGGCGGCTACAATTTCCAGGCGGCGTGGAGCACTGGCTGGTTGGCGGGCACAAGCGCCGCGCGGCGGGCCGCCGCTCTGGCGAGTTCACCAGCGAGTCCACCAGTGGCCGAACCGGGGCACTAAGGGAACACCAGGACGATTGGAAGGGGAGTGACCTGTATGAACAAGACGAATCATGGCCGAACGTGGAGCGACGAAGCGTGGGGCAATGTCCCTGGTGGAACGGATGTCGACGTGGGCTGCGCGTCGCGTACTGCGGTCGACCATGCCGCGGTCGACCATGCCGCGGCGGGGCTGGATCGTCGGACGTTTGGGCGTCGGGTGGCGGGTTGGGGCGCGGGGCTGATGGCGGGCGCGGTGGCTGGTCCGCATTTGTCTTCGTTATCCTCGGGGCGCGCTGCGGGTGGG
>JBIKVL010000255.1:0-6275 GCA_044356875.1 Pirellulaceae bacterium
AGCGCGCCGCGAGTCGGCGGAACCGTCGCTCGATTCCGCGACCGCCTGCAACGTCTGATGATGGGACTCGACGATGGCAACGGTCCGCGCATCCTCGATCTCGTCCCGCAACGCGGTGCGTTCCTGTTCGAAGGACGACGCAGCGCGATTCCAATTCCACAGGGTCCATAGCCAGCCGCTTGCGCAGCCGGCGGCCAGTAGGATGGCGGCGATCAGCCAGCTCGACTGGCGACAAGCCATGCGAACGCGTTCTAGCATGGAGCGCGTTAAGCGGTCGATCGAGCGGTCCGCGGCGGGCATCAACGCGCTCCTGGATCGCGTTGTGTGTGGCCGCCTGAGGTCGCGGGTTCGGGAAGTCCCCGCTGGTTGGCTTGATTCGGGAGCTCTGGGGGCTCGTGGCGTTCCCAAACTTCGTCCCGATGGGGAAATTCGTTGTTGGCGTCGGCGGGGAATTCGGTGTGCGAAACGAGGCGCCAATGGTCGAGCGGCGGGAGTTCGAACCGCGTATCGCCATCGACAGCGGCCACGACGCGAGTGAGGTACAGACGCTGCGCCAGCGGCAGGAACAACCGATAGATTTCGGCGCCGCCGATGACGAACGGCTCCGAATCGCCGGCGGCGATCGCCAGTGCCTCGTCCACCGAGCGGGCTACGTGAACGCCAGCCGGCAGCGGCCGTTCGGGGTGTCGCGTGAGGACAATCGAGGTTCGGCCTGGCAGCGGCTTTCCCAGCGAATCGAAGGTGCGACGACCCATAATCAGGCAGTGGCCCATGGTCCGCTGTTTGAACCGCTTCAAGTCGGCCGACAGCCGCCACGGCAAGCGGCCATCCCGGCCGATGACCCCATTCTCCGCGATCGCCAGAATGAAGGATAGGCTCATCGGTTATGCGCCTCGAGTTCAAACGGCGACGGGCGCCGGGATATGCGGATGGGGATCGTAGCCTTCCAGCTGAAAGTCGTCGTAGCGGAAGGCGAACAGCGACTCGACCGCCGGATTGATCCGCATTCGCGGCAGCGGCCGGCATTCGCGTCCCAGTTGTAAGCGTGCTTGGTCCAAATGATTGCGGTACAGATGGACGTCTCCGAACGTATGGACGAATTCGCCGGGACGCAAGCCGGTCGCCTGTGCGACCATCATGGTGAGCAGCGCGTAGGACGCGATATTGAAGGGCACTCCGAGGAATAGGTCGGCGCTGCGTTGATACAACTGGCAGGATAGCCGGTCTTCCGCCACGTAGAACTGGAACAGCAGGTGGCAGGGAGGCAATCGCATCCGCGGCACGTCGGCGACATTCCACGCGCTGACAATTAGGCGTCGCGAGTCCGGGGTGCGGCGGATCTGTTCGAGCACTTCGGCGATCTGGTCGATGTGGCCGCCGTCCGGCGTGGGCCAGGATCGCCACTGGTAGCCGTAGACCGGCCCAAGTTCGCCACGTTCATCCGCCCATTCGTCCCAGATCTTGACGCCGTTGTCTTTCAGGTAGCGGATGTTCGTCGAGCCCTGCAGGAACCACAGGAGCTCGTGGATGATCGACCGCAGATGCAGCTTCTTGGTTGTGAGCAGCGGAAAACCGTCGTTCAAATCGAACCGCATTTGGTGGCCGAAAACGCTCAGCGTTCCCGTGCCTGTGCGATCGGATTTCACGACGCCGCGTTCGAGCACGAGTCGCATCAGATCGTGGTACTGCCGCATCGTTCGCCATCCATTCCACGCCGACGCTAATAGGCCGCTTCGAGAATCGCCAACAGGTCGTCGCGAGTTGGTTTGCGGGGCGACATGAGCATCAATCGCTTGATGTTGAACGCCGCGTCGGCGAACCCCGGGAGCTGCCCCGGTTGGCCGCCCAGATCGCGAATGCGCCCCGGCACGCCAATCGCCTGCCGCAGCCGATCGACCGCCGCGATCGCCCGCTCCGCCGCCGCCGTCTCGTCCAGCCCGCGAGTGTCTTCGCCAAGCAGACCGGCGATGCGGGCGAGTCGCGGTGTGCGAACGGGCAATAGATATCGCATCACATGCGGCAGCAGCAGCCCGTTACCGGCTCCGTGGGAACAATGTACCGCTCCGCCGAGCGGATATTCCAGGGCGTGAACCAATCCGACCGCGCAATTGGAAAACGCCAAACCGGCGGTGGTCGCGGCGAGCGCCATGCCTTCGCGAGCCGCTGCGTTTTGCGGCTCGCGCACCGCTCTTTCCAAGTGCTGTCCAACCCACTCGATCGCCTTTTCCGCCAAGGCCGCTCCCAGCGGATAGCTGCCTTCGTAGGCGGCGGACTCGTCTGGCGGCAAATCGAGTTCCCGGTAGTCCGTGGCGAGGTACGCTTCGATGGCGTGCGTGAGCGCGTCGATGCCGCTATCGGCGGTGACTTTTGGCGGGCAGCTATGCGTTAATTCGGGATCGACAAGCGCGATCGCGGGCCGCAGATGCTGGCTGAGCGTGCTCACTTTCAAGTGGGCTTCGGTGTCGGTGAGCACCGCCGCGTGCGAGACTTCGCTGCCGGTCCCGGAGGTGGTGGGAACGCAGACCAGCGGCGTAACAGGGCCGGGGACTCGGTCCCAGCCGAAGTAATCACGGGGACGGCCGCCATGTGCATGGACAGCCGCCGCAATCTTCGCCAGATCGATGTTGCTGCCGCCGCCGAGTCCGATGATGACGGACGGAGTGCCGCGGCGGGCCGTTTCAATCGCCCGTTCTGCGGCCGCTACCGATGGCTCGGGCTCGCCGCCGTCGAACACTTCGGTCGCGATGCCCGACTCGCGGAGCGGTCCGAGCACGGCGTCGAGCGGGCCGGCTTTCGCCAACAACGGGTCGGTAACGATCAACGCCCGGCTCCAGCCGCGTCGGCCGAGCAACTGGCCGATCCGCCGCGCCGCGCCGGCGCCGAACGTCAGCTGTCCGGCCGAATGAAAATTCCACGTGTTCCGCATGCGTTCCGCCTTGGCTTTCAGCCATTAGCCTTTCTTGTTCGCGATCTTTTCTACGAACGAGAGCACCGATTCTGGTTTGTCTTCCGCGACTAGGCTCTCGATCTGAGCGGCCGGGGCTCCGAGATGCTCGAGGTGTGTCGCAATCAATTTCCAGTTTTGCTGCCGTTTCTTGCCCGTCGACAGGAAGAGTTCGGTCACTAACTCCTGCAACCGCTGGACCGAGATTGCCTCGCGGTTCTCGTAGAAGTTGCGAATCACTTTTTCCTGATAGCGAGTGCGTTTCTCCATGCGGAGCATCCTAAGTGGGGAGTGGAGGCCGTTGACACCCTACCAAAGCGACGCCGTTGGCCTTCCGTAGAACGGCGGAGGGAAGGGGAGGTTTTAGCGAGCCATTTTACCAGGGTAGGCGATGAGGATCCGGAGTTTGGTGCTCGGATTTTCTGCGTTCAGCGTATGTCGGTTCAGCGTATGACGGTTCAGCGTATGACGGTTCAGCGTATGACGGTTCAGCGTTCCGGGGTTCGAAATTCAGAGTTTGAGGTCGCACGGTGCCGTTCGCCAAGTCACCCCAGCCGTTTCGCCATGCGGGGGATTCATGCGAGGGATTCATGGTGGGGATCCATGGGAGCGATTCGCTGACAGTGGGGGCGTTGCCTTGGGAAGCTTGATCGGCCACGGGCGAGTATCCACAGAAGTCCAAAACCGTTGCGGAGTCGAATTGGCATTCGCTGGCATTCGCCATGGTGCTACAGCCTAGATTGCCCATTCGCCGCATCTTTGGAGCGAACCGTCTCGGGGCCTCTCGACGCCGGCAAGGTTGAGAACCGCGAGCAGCGTTTGGCTAGGGAGCTTGGCGATCCATTCCATGACGGCTTGAACGCGGCGAGCTGGAAAGAGGAGGCGGGGCGGACGCTTACGCGTCGTTGCTGGGGCGGCGTCGAGCCAATTCGGAATCAAAAATAGACTGTCTCTTTTGGATGGCGGTTTCGCCGGCGGGCGACTGGCGGGCGGTTTCTGGCATCGGCGGCGTGGGATGCGCGGTTCGCAACCTATTGGCCTGTAGGAGTTTTGTCCCGGATCGGCCGTTCAATCATGGGCTGTTCCATTGCTCACGCTGGGGAGTCGGCTTGGTCAACGAAGGCAGCTCGTTCGACGGTAGCTTCATCAGCTTCTTTGACCAAACTGGGGCAACGAATCGCTGGCCGGGAAACCGCTCGCCCATGCGGGCAATCAACAAGAGACAGTCTATTGACCGTTCTCCAAGCGGCTTGGCGGGCAACCGGTTGCCGACTCCCATGCCCGAACTCGTTGCCGGGACTTCACCTAACCGATGACTTCACCCACCGATGGCGTCGCCCCAACGGCGATGTGCGAGCCGCGAGTTGCACCCCGGCCAGGATTTCAATTCTCGGCCCTGATTGTGCCGCGTTGTTGTCCGTGTTGTCGTCCTTGTTGGGCCGCGTCACGGCCATAGGAGCGGCCCGCCGTGCGGCTTGTTCGTCCGTGGGCGCCTCCGTAGAATCGAAGGTCTCGGTTTCCATTCGCTTTTTAGCGCATCCGGAAATCGGCTTCGTCGCGACCCCCTGTCGTGGCCCGTTTCGCCGCAACACTCGCCTGCTTTGCCGCTGGCAATGTTTTCACCTCGAGGGAACAGTTCGTCATGCCACGGTACAACCCGGCTCTTGTGGAACCCAAGTGGCAGCAGTTTTGGGAGCGGGAAAAGACGTTTGCCACCCCGGAATTCCCCACGGGCGAAAAGCTGTATGTGCTCGACATGTTCCCCTATCCGAGCGGCGAGGGGCTGCACGTCGGCCACCCCGAGGGCTACACGGCCACCGACATCGTTTGCCGCTTCGCGCGGATGCGCGGAAAGAGCGTGCTGCATCCGATGGGCTTCGACGCCTTCGGCCTGCCCGCCGAAGAGCACGCGATCAAGACCAACACGCATCCCAAGATCAAAACCGACAGCAATATCGCCACGTTCCGCCGCCAATTGAAAATGCTCGGTTTCAGCTACGACTGGGACCGCGAACTGGCGACCACCGACATCGAGTACGTGCGCTGGACCCAGTGGATTTTCCTGCTGCTTTTCGATACTTGGTTCGACGAAACCCGGCAGCTTGGCCGACCGATCGCCGAACTGCCGATTCCCGAGCCGGTGGCGGCGGCTGGCCCCGAGGCGGTGCGCCGCTACCAGGACGAACGGCGGCTCGCCTACCAAGGCGAAGCGCTCGTGAACTGGTGCCCGGCGCTCGGCACGGTGCTCGCCAATGAGGAAGTGATCGACGGCAAAAGCGAACGAGGTGGGCATCCCGTCGAGCGCCGTCCGCTGCGGCAATGGATGCTGCGGATCACGGCTTACGCCGAGCGGCTGCAACAGGATTTGGAGCTCGTCGAGTGGCCTGACAGCACGAAGAAGCTGCAGTCCGACTGGATCGGCCGCAGCACAGGGGCCGAGGTCGATTTCCCGCTCGGAACGGTCGACGAATTCGCGGCTTGGCGGACAGCGCGGACCGCCAGCGGCTTTCCCGCCAAGACGAGCGTCGACAGCCTGCGGATTTACACCACGCGGCCCGATACGCTGTTCGGCGCGACCTACATGGTGATCGCGCCGGAACATCCCAGCGTCGCGCGGCTCACCACGCCGGAGCAACGCGGGGCCGTCGATTCCTACTGCCAAAAGGCGGCGGCGAAGAGCGATCGTGAACGCCAAGAGGAAACACGCGTCAAGACGGGCGTCTTCACCGGTTCCTACGCGATTAATCCGGTCACCGGCCAACCGATCCCCGTGTGGATCGCCGACTACGTGCTGGCCAACTATGGAACCGGCGCCATCATGGCGGTCCCCGCCCACGACGTGCGGGACTACGAGTTCGCCCGGCAGTTTGAACTGCCTATCGTCGCCGTCGTCGATCCGGGCGAAGCCAGCGGCGAAACACGGTCGGAAGTGCTCGCGGGCCGCGCGTGCTACACGGGCCTCGGTTCCGCGATTCATTCGGGACCGTACGACGGTTTGCCCACCGACGAAATCAAGCAGCGGGTGACCGCCGATCTAGCCGCCAAGGGACTCGCGCGGGCCGCCGTTAATTTCAAACTGCGGGATTGGCTGTTCAGCCGCCAACGATTCTGGGGCGAGCCGTTCCCATTACTGCACGAACTGGACGCCAACGGCCAACCGACCGGTTTCGTCCGGGCCGTTCCTGAGGATCAACTGCCGGTCGCCTTGCCGCACCTAGACGACTACAAACCGCATGGCCGCCCCGAACCACTGCTCACCAAGGCCGGCGACGCTTGGCTTCGCCCGTGTATCGATGGAGCGAGCTACGAGCGGGAAGCGAACACAATGCCG
>JBIKVL010000256.1:0-6259 GCA_044356875.1 Pirellulaceae bacterium
GACCGAACGACGCCTCGACACAAACGTTTTTGGCGTCGAGGAAAGACGTTTGCGCACCGCTACCGGGCGGCTTACGCCGCTCCGCTAAAACCGTGCGCGGACCGTAGCGTTCGTTTACCGCCGAGCCGTAGGCGATGGCTCGGCCGCAATGCGGGATCACGCACCTCAAGCGGAGCAGCGTGAGCCGTCCGGCCCCCGAGCCGCTCGATGTCCACGACCGGACGTCATCTCGACACAAACGTTGTTGGCATTGGCGTATGACGTTTGCGCACCGCTACCGGGCGGCTTACGCCGCTCCGCTAAAAGCCGGCCGGGCGGCTTACGCCGCTCCGCTAAAACCGCGTGCGGGGACCGCCTTCGGCTCGGCGGTCAACGGCGGCACGCGTCACTGGCTCAGGCGGGCGATTTCGCGGCGCTCTTGCGCGACATATCTTGAAAGCCGGCGATGAGCATTCCGCTGTCGACGGCCAGGATTTGGCCCGTTACCAGCACACTGCCCGTCACCAAGCTGAGAATCGCGGCGGCCACATCGTCGGGTTCGCACACTCGGCCAAGCGGCAACGTGTTGTCGAACGATGTTTTCACGCGTTCGTAGTTCTCGCCCAAGCCGTTTTCCAGCCAACGGCCCGTGATGAATCCCGGCGCTACGGCGTTCACGCGAATACGGGGCGCGAAGGTCCGCGCTAGCGACACGGTCAGATTGTCGAGCGCCGCTTTGGAACAACAGTAGGGAATCGAGCTGCCTTGCGCCAGCTGCGCGGCGACGCTCGACACATTCACAATCGAACCGCCGCCCGCCGCCAACATCGGTCCGCGAGCGGCCCGCGCGCAATGGAAAGCGCCCACGACATTCACTTGGAACAATCGCTGCCAAACATCATCGGTGACCCGCTCCAAATCCACGAACGGAATGAACTCGGTCGTGCCCGCGCAATTGATCAAGACATCGAGCCTGCCGAAACGCTCGACGGTCGTGTCGACCAACTGGCGGGCGGCAGCGTCGTCGGCCACGTCGGCCTGATACGCCAGGGCCCGACCGCCGCGCGAAGCGATCAGCGCGACCGTCTGCTCCGCGTCATCACGGGACCGCGAATAGTTCACGGCGACCGCGTAGCCCAAATCGGCCAGCCGCAAGGAAGTCGCGCGGCCTACCCCTGTTCCGCCACCCGTGACGATGGCCACACGCGGCGGCGTATTCGAGGATGCGGCGGCAGTCGACTCGTGAGAGGAATTCATGGCGTTCGCTGCCGGGGTTGATGATTTTATGAAAGACTTATAAAAAGAAGACCGCCAGGATGCGACGCGTCGAGCGGCGAATCCTGGCGGTGGTCAGCGTAAGGCTCAACGCTACTTGGCGTCGGCGCTCACCAACTTGAAATCGTCCGTGCGGAACGGCGAGGCGGGCAGGCCTTCCTTATTCGCCAAGTTGGGCTCGGCGAGCTGGTTCCAGCCGAAGCGGACCGCGACCGGCTTGGCCACCTTTTCGCTCGTGACAACCACCGTGTCGCCTTCGATCGTGGCGGTGGCGTCGACAAACTGTTGGTCTTCGCCGGCAACCGTGAAGTGGGTCAGCGGTTTGCCATCGCGCGCGACGAGTCCACCGCCGACATGCTGGAACTTGATCTTCACCTTGTTGCCGTCCACCGACATCGAATCGTAGAGCGGCCCCGAGAAGACGAGGTCGGCCTTCCCGTAGGTCTTGGCGAGCGCCCACAGCGCGAGCCGCTTGCCGACGTCCTGCTTGTTCTTCGGATGGATGTCGTTGACGTTGCCGATGTCCGTCGTGCCCGACATACCGGTATTCGGCAGCGACAACGTCTTCAGCTGCGCTTCCCACAGTTCCGCGAGCAGCGTCGGATTGCCGCCGTAGCGGAACGGAGCAAGCTGAACGAAGAGGAACGGGAAATCGCCCTGGCCGAAGCGGGTTCGCCAGTCGGTAATCATGGCTGGGAAAAGCTTACGGTACTGCACAGCCCGCGAGACGTTCGATTCGCCCTGGTACCAGATCGCGCCTTTGATGCCAAACGGCACGATCGGGTTCAACATGCCGTTGAAGAGGGCGGCGGCTTGGTTCGGGTTACCCGGTTTGAACGGCATCGCGCGGTCGAGGATCGGCTTGAAGTCGGGATCCGCGGCCAACGCCTCGCGGCTTGTCCACGCTTCGCAGATCGTTCCGCCCCACGACGTGTTGATCATCCCGACCGGAACTTTCAGCTCGCCCTGCAGGTGCCGGGCGAAGTAATAGCCCACGGCGGAGAACTGCGACACGGTTTGCGGCGTCGCCACCTGCCATTCGCCATTGATGTCTTCCATCGGCTTCTCGGCGGGAATCCGCTGGACCTTGATCATCCGGATCATCGGATGATCGCCGTTCTTGGCCTCCTCAGCCGGATTCGCCGACTGGGCCACGGACCATTCCATGTTGGATTGGCCCGAGCAGATCCAAACTTCGCCGATCAGGACGTCGTCGAACTTGACCTCGTTCTTCCCCTTCACGACCACTTGATGGGGACCGCCGGCTTCCGGCGTCGCGATCTTCAGGCTCCATTTTTTGTCGTCGCCCGCTTTGGCGGTCGCCGTGGCCCCATTGAGCGTCACCGTGACTTCCTCGCCGGGATCCGCCCACCCCCAGAACGAAACCTGCGACTTCTGTTGCAGCACCATGTGGCTGCCGAAGATCTTCGGCAATTTGACATCGGCAAGAGCGGCCGAGCCAAGGCCGAGGGCGACAGTCATCGCCACAGCCATCAACCAACTTCCGCGAACCAAACTCATCAGCGCATCTCCAGAGAGGTGAAACAAGGCCACGAGGCAATACGACCCGATCCGAGACCGTCGGCGGCGATTGTAGCGTTTGGCGCCGCGACGGGCACAACCGCCTAAGGGGCGAACTTCACGCACACCGGTTTGGGCACGTCGACTTTGTGTCCCGTTGGCTTGAGCATTCCGGTCGACGGGTCGACCGCGAAGACGACCACCGAATCGCCATCCTGATTCGCGACCAACACATACTTGCCCGACGGATCGACGCCGAAATTGCGGGGCGTTTTCACGTCCTGTCCCTGGTGGCCGACCACGGCCAGCTTGCCGGTGGCGGCGTCGATGGCGAAGACGGCGATCGTGTTGTGTCCGCGGTTGGAACCGTAAAGGAATTTGCCCGACGGATGAACTTGCACTTCGGCGGTCGACGCGCCCTCGCGACTGGCGCCGGGAGGCAGGGTATCGATCGTCTGCACCGGCGACAGTACCCCCTTCGCCGCGTCGTACGCGAACGCGGTCACGGTGAGCGAAATCTCGTTGATCACGTAGGCGAATTGGCCGCTGGGATGGAAGGCGAAGTGCCGCGGTCCGGCACCCGGATCGACCGACGCGAACGGAGGTTCATTCGCCGTCAATCGTCCCGCCGCCGCATCCAGCTTGTAGACCAGCAGCTTGTCCAATCCAAGGTCGGCGGCGAAGGCGAACCGGCCGGCCGGATCGGGATTGATCGAATGGGCGTGCGGGGCAGCCTGCCGCTGCTTGTTGACGCTCGAACCGGTGTGCTGAGCGACCGAACCGGGCGCGCCCAGCGCCCCGTCGGCGGCGATCGGCAACGCGGAGACGCTTCCGCCGCCGTAATTCGCCACAAGCACGCAATGGCCGGACGGGTCGACCGACACGTGGCACGGACCGCCACCGCCCGAGGGCTGTTTGTTCAAGGCTTTCAGATCGCCGGTCGCCGCGTCGACCGCGAACGCCGCGACGGCTCCAACCCGTTTGCCTTCCACCTGCATTTCCGAGCAGGCGTACAGGAATTTTCCCCCCGGCCGCAACGCGAGGAATGACGGATTCACCGCCTCGCCGGCGAGCACCGGTGGCGTGAGCGCGCCGCTGGCCAAGTCCAGCTCGCTGCGGTAAATCCCCTGGCTCTTTCCGCCCGTGTAGGTTCCGAAGTACACGCGGGTCTTGCCGGGCGATTCCGCGCGAACCGCCGTCGGCAGAACCCCCGCCCCTGTCGCCATGACCGCCATGACCGCCAACAACCCGCCCGCGATCGACGCGCTTCGCATGCCGCTTTCTCCTTAGCCCCGAACCCTGACGACGCAAGTACGGTTCTGCCGATGGGGAAAACCGTGCCGGCCCGCGGCCGACGGTGGACACGATACCGGCCCCCGGCCAGCGGCGCCACGCCGCGCCGCGGTTCCCATAGCTCAGCCGATACGGCTTGTTAATCGCTGTCCAGATGACTACTGTTTTCTAGGCGTTCAAGTAGGAGTATCGCGAGGTGGAACGGGACATGTCGAAGCCGCGTTCGAAGACATTCGAGTACGTCGAGCCGATTGGGGCTCGGGTGTTGGTTCGTAAAGACGAGCCGAAGCGCACCACCAAGGGCGGCATCGCGTTGCCCGAACAATCCGAGATTCCAACCATCACCGGTCGGATCGTCGCCATTTCCGCCGCCGTCGAAAACGATGCCGACATGCCGCTACGGCAATACGACAAGATTCTCTTCCACCCGAAGAACGCTATCCCCGTCGACTTTGAACAGGACAATCAACTGTTCGTCATCCCCGTCGAGGACGTCGTCGCCGTCTTCCGTCGCGAGCCAAAGTCCGAGGAAACGCCAAGCGAATAAAGGCGGGCCGCATCGGCAGTGCTCGCGAATCGAGGCCATCAATCAAATCCGATTCACAATGACCGTGCTGACATCCGGTTCTCGGTCTTCTCGTGCCCCTTCGGGGCGATAAATCTTGGGGGCATTGTTACCCAGGGCGGCGCGTCGCGGTGCCGCCGCGACACTCTGCCCTGGGCTATTTTTTAATTGCCCCTTCGGGGCGTGAGGACGATCGGATCATGTCGGCGGGGACGGGAAGTTATTTTTTGGTCGCCCCATAGCGTCGATAGCTTCGTAATTTCTTTCGGTCGCGAAGCTCTATGGTTTGGCTTCCGGCTTGGCTTCGGGCGACGAGTTCTCCGGTTTGCCGTCCGCCTTGCTGTCCGGCTTACTCTCTGGCTTGCTCTCTGGCTTACTCTCTGGTTTGCTCTCGGGCTTGTCTGCCGGCTTGCTCTCCGGTTTGGAACCGCCCGGTTTTCGCTGCGGGCGGCGATTCCGCACGATCCGCTCCAGATCCTTCGATCGCGGGACTTCGGCGAGCGTCACTTGGACAGTCACGTTTTGGTCGCCACGCCGCACATCGACGGGAACTTTGGCGCCGGCGGGATACATGCCCACGATACTCATCCATCGCACCGTGTTCGGCACCCGTAAACCGTCCCACTTGACGATCACATCCTTGGTTTGGAATCCGGCTTCCGCCGCCACCGTCTTCTCCGTCACCTCTTCCACGATCAATCCATCGTCGGGGCCGGGCGCGTCGGGGTTCGTCGGCCGCACCCGCAGACCGAATGGCATTCCGTGTTCGACATTGCCGCCTTTGGCCGCCTTGAGGGGTTCGAGCCACATCCGGACCTGACGAGCGCTGATCGCGTAGCCGAGTCCCGTGTTGGAGCGCAACCCCCATCGCGTGCTGATCTGTCCGTTGATTCCCACCACTTGGCCAGCCATGTTCACGAGCGGCCCGCCCGAGTTGCCTGGATTCACTTCCGCATCGGTCGTGATGCACTCGGTGTATCGCCCTTGGCTCTGACGCACCGCTGAAATGATGCCGACCGTGAAGGTCGGATGCTGATCGACAATGCCCAGTCCGAACGGATTGCCAATGGCCATCGCTGGCTCGCCAATCCGCAGCGAGTCCGAGTCCCCAAGCTCCAAATAGGGGAACGGTTGATTGTCCTTCGCCTCGAGTTGCAACAAGGCCAAATCACCCCAAACGTCGCGTCCGAGCACTTTCGCTCGGTAGTGTCGGCCGTTCCCTAGTCGGACATCAAAAGCGGCCTCATTCTCGATCACGTGGGTGTTCGTCAGCATCAGGCCTTCCGGGGAAATCACCACCCCGCTGCCGCCGGCGATGAACACAAATGCGGGTTTGACTTTCACACACAATGCCTCAACCTTCGCTTCCATCGCCGTGGGCGAAGTCGTCGCCGCAGTCGCCCCCGCGTCCGGTGCGGCTGGAGCGGCTGGTTTGGTGCCCGGCGCACCGGCCGGCGTTGTGGCTGGATCGCTCGCCGCCTCGGTAGCGGGCGCGGGCGGCTGAGCGAAAACCGTGGCGACTTCGCAAATGGCTAGGCACACAACGGCCAGCGCGACAAAACGATTCGAATGACCACACCCCTTCGTCTTCATGAGCAGCACTCCCACGGATTCGGTACCTTGCCA
>JBIKVL010000257.1:0-6248 GCA_044356875.1 Pirellulaceae bacterium
CACTCCGCCGACAAACCTCATGCCGCCGATGATCACGGGGCTTCCGTCGATAGCAGCGACAAAGACGGCGAAAGCGGCGGCGAGGACGATGAGGATTGTTGCCACCCTAGGTTGATCGAAACTAGGGACGTTAGAGCCGCCCAATGTCCCACTTCGAATCGCTGTTCGGAATGCCGGTCGTCGCATGAATCGCCCTCTGGGACGCCAACTTCGGGAGCGTCTCGAGTTGTCCGCGATGAGCGTCCAAACACCCTGAAAACGTTGCTTGACTCTGGGCTCTTGTACCCTGCCTTCGACGTTGGTCGCGGCCACGGTTTAAGGTACTTCACAGCCGCCACAGCCTCGGCGCAGGCTCTTTCCGCTTTCCTCTGCCGGTTCACGATTTGAACCGCTCGCGGCCTCGTCCGCCTAGCACCCGCTGGACCACCTTTTCCGCTCGCCCTACGTGCCGACGTCGGTCTCGGTAGGTCGCTCGACAATCGCGTGCGAAGGCTCCCGCATTCGCGCGCTTGTAACCACATGCTGACAACCGCGAGGAGGTATTCGCGGCGGCCAACAAGCGAACGCGGCCAGTTGCGCTGATGGCAATTCCGCCGACTCATCAATGTCCAATTCCATTCCACAACGAGTATTAACTGGATCCAGTCGGAATTCCAGGAGCAATAGCGATGTCGCTTGCGAATCAACAACCCGTTTCCGTTGACCCGAGAGTGCGCGGCTGGACCTTCGGTTTGGCATTTTTAGCCGTAATTGCCACCGCTGGGTTTTTGAGATCCGCATGGTTGCCTGTTGTCGAAAGGCTTATAGATCGGTCCAGCATACGTGGAGGCAGCGAGTTCGCCCTGGCGACGACCGCTGCCGATGGGGTGCATAGTCACGACTCGCACGAAGCGCACGACGCGCAAAACCACCCTGATCATAGCGCTGCGGACTCCATTGAAATCAGCGACCAGGCGAGAAAGACCATCGGTCTGGAACTCACGAAGATCGCTTTGACGACCTACACAAGGAGTATCAGCGTGCCGGGGATGATCGCCGAGCGCCCGGGACGTTCGACCGTGTTGGTCTCCGCTCCCATGACGGGAGTTATCAGGAAGATTTATGTCATTGAGGGGGAGGCGGTTGAGCCAGGCCAAAAACTGTTCGATCTGCGTCTCACTCACGAAGAACTCGTCCAGTCCCAAGCCGATTTGCTGCAGACGGCGGAGGAGTTGGATGTCATCGAACGCGAGATCAAACGCATCGAGCGTCTCACCGAAAATGGGGGATTGGCTGGCAAACAACTTTTGGAGCGCCAATACGAAAGGCAAAAACTTGAAGCCGCGCTCCGTTCCAAACGCGAAGCGCTTTTGCTCCACGGCATCACCGCAGCGCAGATCGACGCGATCTTGCGACACCGCAAACTGCTCGATGAACTGAGCGTGGTCGTGCCGAACTCCATGGAGGACGCCGACCGAGTTTCCCCGAAGCCGCAATACCAGGTGCATTCGCTGAAGGCCACGATCGGCCAGCATGTCAACGCCGGCGACTCGCTGATCACGCTCGCGGACCACGCGATTCTCTACATTCAAGGCGAGGCGTTTGAACGCGATATTCCGGCCATCAGTCGGGCCTTGAGCGAAAAGGCAACGGTGACCGCGACGCTGGAATCCGAGGGGCGGCGTATCGAGCAGGTCACCGACCTGAGCATTCTCTATTTGGCGAACACGGTCGATCCGAGTAGCCGAACTTTGGATTTTTTCGTGACGCTTCCCAATCAATTTGAGCGGGACACGCAGTTGCCGGACGGCCATCGTTTCATCGGTTGGAAGTTCCGGCCGGGGCAACGGGTTCAAATCCAGGTGCCGCTGGAAACGCTCAGCGGCCGGATCGTGCTTCCCATAGACGCCGTGGTCCAGGACGGCGTCGAGTCCTATGTTTTCACGCCGAACGGCGAGCACTTTGACCGTAGGCCGGTCCACGTCGAATTCCGCGACACGCAATGGGCGGTGATCGCGAACGACGGGGCCATCCACCCTGGCGAAATGGTCGCGGGTTCCGCCGCCCAACAATTGCAACTCGCCCTCAAGAATAAGGCGGGTGGCGGTATCGATCCGCACGCGGGCCACAGCCACTAGGGACGAAAGTCGCGCGACATCGCCGCGCTGAGTTAACGACATGCTAAACGCCACAATCAAGTTGTCATTGCGATACCGTGCGATCACGATCTCTCTTGCGCTCGTCCTGACCGTTTATGGCGGCTACGAACTGAGCCAGCTCCCCATCGACGTTTTTCCGGACTTGAATCGTCCGCGCGTCACGATCATGACGGAATGTCCAGGGCTCGCACCCGAGGAAGTCGAGACGCTGGTGACATTCCCCTTGGAGTCGTCGCTAAACGGCGCGACTGGAGTGCAGGCGGTCCGCAGTTCATCCGGCGTGGGGTTGTCGGTCATCAATGTGGAATTCGGTTGGGGAACGGATATCCACATCGATCGACAAATCGTCGCCGAGAAATTGGCTGTGGCGGCTGACCGCTTGCCGGAAGGAGTCAAGCCGCAGTTGGCTCCGATCGCTTCCATCATGGGGCAGATCCTGCAAATTGGCATACACAGCGAAGGCAATAAGACCAGCCCGATGGAGGTGCGAACGTTGGCCGATTGGGTTGTGCGGCAGCGTCTCTTGACGATCCCAGGCGTAGCCCAAGTGATCACCATGGGCGGCGGGCGAAAGCAGTATCAGGTGCTCGCCAATCCCGATGAGATGCTCAAGTACGAGGTTACTCTGGAGGACATCCAACGGGCGGTCGCCAATAGCAATGAAAACGCGACCGGCGGATACCTTGATGAAGGTGGCGAGGAACTGCTTATCCGATCGATGGGGCGAATCGCCGACATCGCCGAGCTGGACCTCATCGTCGTCAAAGGCTCAGCGAATCGTCCCGTGCTACTCGGACAAGTCGCTCGGGTGCGCGAAGCGGCGCAGGTTAAGCGCGGCGATGCGGCGGTGAACGGTTTGCCAGCCGTGATGCTCATCGTCTCGAAGCAACCCGGCGCGGACACTCGACTGCTGACGACCAAGGTGATGCGCGCGCTGGATGAACTCAAGCCGTCTTTGCCGGAAGATATCCGCATCAATCCGGACGTTTACCAGCAAAAGGAATTCATCGACCTCAGCATTCGTAATGTCTTCGAAGCTCTGCGGGATGGCGGGATCTTGGTGGTGATTATCCTGTTCCTGTTTCTGCTCAACTTCCGCACGACCTTTATCACGCTTACCGCGATCCCGCTATCGATCGTCGTTACCGGCCTGATCTTCAAATGGTCCGGTATGTCGATCAACACGATGACATTGGGTGGTTTGGCGGTGGCGATCGGCGAGTTGGTCGACGACGCGATTGTCGATGTGGAGAACATCTATCGGCGCCTACGGGAGAATCGGCACTCGCCGAACCCGGTGTCGCCGCTGCGCGTGGTCTATGAAGCGAGCAGCGAAGTGCGAAACTCGATCGTCTTCAGCACGATCCTAGTCGTGTTGGTGTTTATCCCGCTGTTCGCACTGGGCGGTATGGAAGGCCGATTGTTCACGCCGCTGGGCGTCGCCTATATCGTCTCGATCATCGCCTCGTTGTTTGTGTCGCTCACGGTCACTCCCGTGCTTTCCTATTGGTTGTTGCCGAACGCCAAATTCATGGAACATGACAAGGACGGATGGCTGCTCCGAGGTCTGAAGTGGCTCGCGGGTTGCTCCATTCGCCTTAGCGTCCGCTATCCGGTGCCCATCTTGGGTTCGGTGGCGATCGCTGTGGGGATCGCCGGCTTCGTAGCGACGCGGCTCGGCCGAGACTTCCTGCCGCCATTCAATGAAGGGGCGGTTCAGGTCAATGTGCTCCTCCCTCCCGGAACATCCCTGGCTGCGTCAAACCGCATCGCGGGGATGGTCGATGAGCGAATCGCGCAGATCAAGGGTGTCGTCGCGTTTGGGCGGCGCACGGGACGGGCCGAACTGGACGAACACGCTGAAGGCGTGAATGTTTCGGAGGTCATCATCAGTTTTGATCCCAAGTCCGGCCGTAGCCGTCGGGAACTCCTGGACGAGCTGCGGGAGGAATTGACGCAAATTCCCGGAGTGGTGATTTCCGCCGAGCAACCCCTCGCGCATCTCATCTCGCACATGCTCTCAGGTGTCAAGGCGCAAGTGGGGATCAAGTTGTATGGCGATGATCTGGACGTATTGCGACGCAAGGCGAACGAGATCAAGGCGGCGATCGAGACGGTTGCGGGAGTCAAGGACTTGATGGTGGAACAGCAGATTGAAATCCCCCAACTGCAAGTGAGGCTCGACCGCGACAAACTTGCCAGGCACGGAATCACCTCGAACTACGTGAACCAGTTCATCGAAACGGCGATGAATGGTCGAACCGTTTCGGAAATAGTGTTGGGACAACGCAAATTCGATTTGGTTGTGCGGCTGGATGACGAATACCGCCAGGATACCGCCAAGCTCCGCCGCCTTTCGCTGAACTTGCCGAGCGGCGGACGCATTCCGCTGGACCAGATCGCGAGAATTGAGCGGGGCAGCGGGCCCAACACCATCAATCGCGAAAATGTTCGGCGGCGGATCATCGTGCAGTGCAACACGGCGGGACGCGATTTGAACAGCGTGGTTGTGGATATCCAGTCGCGGCTTGCGCCCATCCAGGCCAGTTTGCCAACCGGTTACTTTTTGGAATACGGGGGACAGTTTGAAAGCGCTAAGCACGCGACGCGGGTGATCGTATTGCTTGGTTTGCTCTCGCTCGCCGCGATGTTCATCGCCCTTTACACCTTATTTCATTCGACGAACCTTGCCTTGCAGGTGTTGGCCGCCCTGCCGATGGCCGCGATCGGCGCGGTCGCGGCGATGGTGATTACGAAGCAATCGTTGACGGTGGCGAGCATGGTGGGGTTCATTTCCCTGTCGGGTATCGCATCGCGAAACGGAATTCTGCTGATCGCCCATTACCTGCACCTGGTGAGGCACGAGGGCGAGCAGTTCACGCCGGCAATGATCGAGCGAGCTGGCAAAGAGCGGCTCGCGCCAATGCTGATGACGGCGTTGACTGCCGGCATCGCGCTGATTCCGCTTGTGCTGGCCGCTGATGAACCGGGTAAGGAGATTCTTCACCCGGTGGCGACCGTGATCTTAGGGGGCTTGATCAGTTCGACGTTCCTGGACTTCTTTGTTCATCCCGCGTTGTTTTGGTGTTTTGGCCGTAAACAAGCGGAAAGACAATTACGCGAGCTTGGACGCGAAACTGAGGATTGGGACTGAATAGGTCGAATGTTGTCGCCGCGACTGAGCGGCAATGACGTTTTTTTTCGAAGGAGTTCTGAATGTTGCGGCACCATGCGGCGTTCTCGATGATGGGCGTTTTCGCGTTGAGCTTGGCTCTGGGATGCGGCGACGGGGGACAGGCGGTATCTTCTCGGAATGCCGCCGGTGGCGCGGCGTCTCACAAGGAGGACGGGCATGCGGACGAGCACCATCACGACAGCCATGGTCCCCATGGCGGCGAACTGGTCGAGCTCGGGAAGGGGAAGTTCCACCTGGAGATGATTCACGATGACACGGCTGGAACCGTTTCGGTTTTCGTTCTCGAAACTTCGGCGAAAGAGGTGTTTCCCATTGCCAGCGAAGAGGTACAGCTCAATTTGGTTGTCGATGGCAAGCCTCGGCAGTTCGTCCTGGCCGCTGCCGCCCGACCCTCCGATCCCCCGGGCAAATCCTCCTTTTTTCGTTCGGAGGACAAGGAGCTATGCGACGGATTGGACGCGAAGGGCGCCACAGCGCGGTTCGTCGTGATGATCGATGACAAGCCGTATTCAGGCGTGCTTAGCGGCGCCCACGACCATAAACACGTCCACAGAGAATGACCGCGGCAGCGGTGTCGTTCACTGCCAAGAGGAATCGTCTTTATGAGATCAGCCTGTCTGCGTTCCACGCGGCGTGGATTCACGCTGGTGGAACTGTTGGTGGTGATCGCCATCATTGGCATTTTGGTGGCGTTGTTGCTGCCCGCCGTTCAGGCGGCGCGGGATGCGGCGCGGCGGTCGCAGTCCCAAAACAACCTCAAACAGATGGGGTTGGCGATCGCGAACTTCGAGAACACTTACGGCCATCTTCCCACGAGCGGCGGCTACGACTACACGCCGGGCGTCGCGGCGAACTCGTTGCCTTACAACACCCAGTCGAATGGCGTTATCGTCTCTTGTCCCAACGTCCACACG
>JBIKVL010000259.1:0-6244 GCA_044356875.1 Pirellulaceae bacterium
CGACAAGAGCCAGAAGGAAATGGCGGACGCCATGGGCGTCAAGCCGTCCGTGGTGAAGGCTCGCGTCAGCCAACTGCACGAGGCCAACCCGATGCTCGGCCATCGTGGCTGCCGGTTGAGCGTCACATATCCGGAAATCCTTAAGATGCAGGTCCGGGCGATCGTCGAGGCGGCCGTCGAATGCAAGAAGAAGCGGGTCGACGCCCGTCCCGAGATCATGCATCCGCTCGTCGGCACCGCGGCGGAAATCAAGCTGCTGCGAAAGTGGACCGAAGAGACGATCAACGCCGTGCTCGCCGAAACCAAATCGCAGGGCAAGATCGAGATCCTCATCGGCACCATGATCGAAGTTCCCCGCGCGGCGCTCACCGCCGATCAGATCGCGGAATACGCCGAGTTCTTCAGCTTCGGCACCAACGACTTGACCCAGATGACGTTCGGCTACAGCCGCGACGACGTCAACAGCTTCTTGCCGGATTACTTGAAGGCGGAACTGCTGCCGATCGACCCGTTCCAGTCGCTCGACACATCGGGCGTCGGCCAGCTGATCGACATCGCGGTGTCGAAGGGACGCAAGGTGCGCGAAGGCCTGAAGGTCGGCATCTGCGGCGAGCATGGCGGCGATCCGGCGTCGGTTCACTTCTGCCACAAAGCGGGTCTCGACTACGTCAGCTGCTCGCCGTTCCGCGTACCGATCGCGCGTCTCGCGGCCGCTCAAGCGGCCCTGAAGCACGCCAAGTAGGCCGCAATGCTTTGACAGTGTTGGCTTGCCGGCAGGTTTAGCTTGTCGGCAGGTTTAGCTTCCCGAGGCGACCTCGCCCGGGAAGCCGGTTGATTGCTCGTCCGCGTAGCTTGTCCGGACGAGCGATTCGTGTCAGGGTGGAACCGAGCAACCTGTGGAGTCTTCCGCATTGATTGCCGTTGCTTCCCTTCTGTTGGCGACGCACCTGATGGCGGCCAGCGTCGCCTCGATCGGGCCGCTGTTCTGCGTCTGGCTCGAATCGCCCGCCGCCCGTGGCGACCGCGTCGCGCGACGGCTCGCCCACTCGCTCGCCTGGCATACGCTCGCCGCGTTGGCGTTGACGGCGGCCGTCGGCGTGTTTCAAGGCTGGCTGGCCTGGGACGACGACTACCGCTCGGCCGTCGACAAGCTAGGCGCGAAGGTTTTCTACGGCATCCTGGAACTGCTGTTCTCCGCGGTGCTCATGGCGTGCCTCGCGGTTAGTTGGCAACGGCAACGGCGCCGCGACGCCGAAGCGGCTGTTCCTTCTCCGGCTGAGGTCGCGCCGGCTGAGGTCGCGCCGCTGCGGGGACGCTGGCTGCGAGTGGCGTTGGCGATCTTGGCGGGCACCAACCTGGCCTACCACTTTCCGATTCTGATGGTGGTGCTGGCGCGGTTGGTGACGGGGGAAGATCCGGCGGCGTCTGTGCTGACGGCTGCCGATTTTCGACAGCGGATTATCGAGCCGGCGGTGTTTGCCCGCTGCCTGCATTTCTGGCTCGCTTCGGTCGCGGTGACGGGTGGTTGGCTGTTGGCGATCGCTTGGCGTTGGGGGGGCGACGACGCCGCGCCGATCGCGCGATGGGGAGCTCGATTGGCGGTGGTTCCCACGTTGCTGCAGCTTCCCAGCGGCATCTGGCTGTTGAGTGAACTTCCGCCGTTGCGGCAGAGTCGCCTGCTGGGCGGCGACGGTCTGGCGACGGCGGCATTCGCCACCTCGGTGTTGCTCGCGCTGTGGTTGCTCAATCAGTTGGCGGCGATCGGCTTTGGCGAAACCGATAGGCCGCGATTGGGCCGCGCCGCCGCGACGCTGGTCGCCGTCCTAACGCTCATGGCGTACGTTCTGCGGTCCGCGAACGGCGCCCCCTAGGAGACTCCGCTTTGTCCACTCCAGAAACGATCACGCTGCGCCACTCGGGAGGCGCTGAGGCCCGCATTTTGGCCGGTTTCGGTTTCAACTGTTTTTCGTGGACTGTGCCGGTGGGCAGTCGACGGATCGAGGCGTTGTGGCAGCATCCGCAGTTCGCCGATGGAACGCAGCGGCCGTCTGGCAGCGGCATTCCGCTGCTGTTTCCCTTTCCGGGACGGATCGCTTCCGGTCGGTTTGAATGGGGCGGGCGGGTCTATTCGCTTCCCGCCAACGACAACCGTGGCAACGCGATCCACGGCTTTGTGCATGAACGTCCCTGGCGCGTACTCGAACGAACCGATACCCTGGCCGTCGGCGAGTTCCATGCGGAGCGGGACGCGCCGGAGATTCGCGGACTGTGGCCGGCCGATTTTCGGATCCGCGCCCGCATCGAGCTCGCCGCCAACACGTTGCGGCTCGACTTCACCTGCGACAACCCCGATTCGCGGCCGCTTCCGTGCGGTTTCGGAACCCATCCCTATTATCGAGTTCCACTGGGCGGGGCCCATTCGGACGCCTGCGTGGTGCGGCTCCCCGTTCGCTCGCGGTGGGAATTGGTCGAGCTGCTCCCGACAGGCCGTCGGTTGCCGCTGCCGGACGGCGACGCCTTACGAGCCGGCCGGCCGTTTGGCGAATTGCGGTTCGACGACGCGTTCACCGACCTGGAATTCAGCGGCGAATGGATGACCGCATTGATCGCCGACCCGGAAAGCGGCACTCGCCTGACGGCGCGGGCCTCGGCGGGATTCCGCGAGTGCGTCGTCTACACACCGCCGCACCGCGAGGCGATTTGCATCGAGCCGTTGACCTGCGTCCCCGGCGCCATCCTGCTGCAAGCGGCCGGCTTCGATGCGGGCCTGCGGGTTCTGGCGCCCGGCGAATCGTTCTCCGTCGCCATGGAACTGACGCTCGACGCAGCGTGATTCGGCGCCGCGTGATTCGGCGCCGTTTCCCGCGACACGGGGCCGACTGATACGACGCGGTGTCGTCTGATACGACGCGGCGCCGTTTCATGCAAAGCGGCGCCGTATGGCGCGAGAGAGTGGGTTTAGGCCTCGACGCGAATAGTCACGCGGTCGGCGCCGTTCCACACGTAGCCATCGGGGTTCCAGGCGACGGCGCCGTCGAGCGGTTGGGTGTTGCCAAGCGTATCGACGGCGCGGCAGATCAGCGTGTGCGAGCCGGCGGGTAACGAGAGCGCCGCTTGCCAGTGCTGCCACGCGTAGCGGCCGGCTCTTTGGAGTTCGCCGCGGCGCCATGTCTGACCACCGTCGCTCGACAGTTCCACGGCGTCGATCAGGGCCGTGCCGTCGTTCCAGGCGACACCGCTAGCCAGCACTCGCGGGCCTTTCGCGGCCGCGTTTTGGATCGGGGCGAAAAAGACGCTCTTGATCTTCATCCGCCAATGGGCGTCGCTGTTATCCACGCGGTAGTCGAAGGAGCCGCCCGGCTGGATCAGTTCGCGGGGAGTGCGATAGCGTTTCGACTGATGGTGATTCACCGATTCCTGGGCTTCGAGCCGGAGTCGCGACAACCATTTGACGTGCATGGTGCCGTAGTAGCCGGGTGTCACTAGCCGTAGCGGTCCGCCATGGACGGCGGGCAGGGGCTGGCCGTTCATTTCGAACGCGAGGATGGAGCGGGACAGCGTTTCATCGAGCGGCAAGCTGTGCTCGAAGTCGGCCGCGCCGGGTTTGCCAGGCACTTCCGCGCCTTCCGCCGTGATGAACCGGGCCGACGCATGGGGTCGCACGTCGAACTTTTCGAAGACGCTCTTCAGCGACACGCCCTTGAACCGCACGTTGCCCATGGCGCCATACGACCACTGCGAACCCTTTACCGGCGACGCGGCGCTGAACATCGCGCGGCCGTTGCCCGAGCACTGCAGCACCACGTCGTGTTCGACGAGCGGCAGGGTTTTGAGTTCGTCGAGCGTGACGAGTCGGGGGAATTCGAGCAAGCCGGCGACTTCGAGCCGCCAGGGGCCAGCCGGGGCCGGCGCGAGTGTCGCGGACCAGTCAGGCTGCTGGTTGTTCCGCACAAAAAGCTTGGCGGCTGGCGTGATGGCGTCCTCGCGCAGCAGTTCCAAGGGCGTCTCGATCTCGAAGCCGGTCCGCGCCGGATTATGAACCAATAGGCGCCGGTCCTTACCGGGAATCAACAGGTCGGCCGTAGGCTTGGCGACATCCGCCGCGCCGTCCGCCGCCGCTGCCGCTCGAACGGATCCTTCAGGGCCGGAGAGCCAGTGACCGGTGGCGCTGGAAGGCCTGCCAGAGAACGCGACTTGAACGAGCGCCGTCAGCGGCCGAGCGACCGTGACAGCGGCCGCCGCCTGAATTCCGCCGCGCAGCATCATTCGCCGCGAAAGCCGCTGGGCGGCTGGCGTGGAAGGAGAAACGGAGGTGGGAAATTGAGCGGACAGTTCGCGTCGCATGGCAGGCGCTCCGTGGGATGGTACGTGGCGAATCGAGTGCATCGCCGCGACGATCACCATACCGCCGGAAGACCGACTCGATAAGTCGGGCATTCGGGCGAATGCGCAAGGCACCGCGACGGCCTCGAACGCCATCAAGCCATCACGCCAACCTGACGCTCTGGTAGCGTCGTGAGCACATGACGGATTATGAGCCAGCCATTCAGCACGCGGTCGACTCGCGATCAACTCGCGATCAACTCGCGATCAACTCGCGATCGAGCTTACAGCACGCCGCCGTGGATGCGCTGGAGCGTCATGTGGTCCGGCATGTCGAGGAACCAGAACCGTTCCCACTCCAAGAGCAGGTTGCGGAGGTCTTCCGACGTGAAGATCAGTTGTTGCGTACGGTGGGCGGGGTCCGCCGAGTAGATCGGCAGCAGGCACCCGGTTCCCGACGAGAGCGCCAAACCCAGTAGCGCTGTAAAGAGCAGCCGACGCATGTTTCGTCCTCCATGACTTACAGGCAAGATCGCTGTTTCGTGATACGGTGTTCGGTGTTCGTTGTTCGGTGTTCGATTTGAGCCGTGCGGTGTGTGGTCAGCGGTTGGTGTGGATGTTGTCGCCGCGGGGGGACTCGGGTTGAGCGGACGTGACGAGGTTAATTCGAACCTTGCTCGGAATCCGTTTCGTCGGTTTCGTGTGCTTGGTTCGACTTGCTGCGGGGGTCCGCCAAGTCGACGATCTCTTCCGCCATTTTCGCCAACCGGGCCTCTTCGGCTTCTTCGAGTTGCCGGACGCGTTCTTCCATCTGCTTCCCGGGCTTGAAGGTGACGACGAATTTTTGGGGCACATCGACCCGTTGCCCGGTGCGGGGATTCCGCGCCTTGCGAGCGGCCCGCTGTTTCACCTCGAACACGCCGAAATTCCGCAGCTCGATCCGCCTTTCCTCCACCAACGTGTCCACAATCGCTTGGAACGTGTTTTGGACGATTTCCTTCGTCTTCAACTGCGTCATTCCGATTTTGTCGGAAATCGTCTTCACGATCTCTTTCTTCGTCACGACTCAACTCCTGCGGCGGCGCGGCGTGGTTTCCAAGCCTCGAACGCACTGCCAATCGAGCGTCTAACTATCGCCAGCATCACGACATACGATCAAGGAAGGCCAAATGTAAGGGCCGGTTCGTTGGTCGTCAAGGTCATCCTGGCCGCCCGGGGCGGGGTCGAATCGTTGTCGCCAGCGGAATCGCCGCGACCGGAAACTCGCTTGGCCTCTCGACCAAAACGCGTTCGCGATCGGCGCCAACTCCGCTGCCGCACTGGTTATCGACCCCCTAGGCGGCAAACTTTAGCCAGTCCCTAAAATCGACACAACCGAACGTTGCCGCAGGGTCGTTGGCCGACTCGACAGTCTCCCCAACCGTTAAACGTGGAAGACTTTGCGTTGTGCTTCGATGACTTCGATCGAATGCAATTTTCCTTGGCCGCTCCCCGGACAAACTTGGCACGTATGGGCCCAATCCTCGGGACGCTTCAAGTTGCTGTCCCAGAACGGCCAAGTGCGGCACTGTCGCGGCCGGGCCTCGTAGACGGTGCAGCGGCGCGATTGTCCGTCGAAAAACACGCAGTCCCCGTTGTCCCGCTCGATCAGGCTGCGTCGAGCCCCGACCCGGCGTACGTACCGCTGTTCGAAATCGGCCAACGGCTCATTCCGAAGTTTCGCCAGCGCCTCGATTTCCGCCGCGTTCACCCAGACGAAGCCCGGCGCGCCGGTGCAGCAATTGCCGCACTGCGTACACTCGAATCGCAATCCGTCGCGGTACCACGGCGACTTATCTCCGCCCCGCGTTCCGCTCGCGTCCCCCGCCATCGTCTCTCTCTCCTCTGCTGTGGTTGGAATCCAAGGAGCGGTTACTGGAAC
>JBIKVL010000258.1:0-6244 GCA_044356875.1 Pirellulaceae bacterium
GATATTCGCGTGCCCGCGAGTGGATCGATGGTGCAGTTCGAGCACCAGTTCCTCGTCGTCGGCCAACACGATCGGTTCGGCGAACGCGAACACGGCGGTTTGGGGCTTATCGGGTTCGGCGCCGAATGTCGCCCAGCCATTGCGCGGGTCGTCATCGAGCGTATGACGGACGTCGCCGTAGCCGCCGTTCTTGCCCGGCTCGGCCGCGTACGAGGCGATCGCGCTGACGGGCATCGCTTCGCGCGATTGGGAACCGCCCGGTCGACGGATTTGCACCTTGATATCGGTCAGGATGAAATGACTCGCCTCGCCCCGCGCGAGTCCGGCTTGGGGACGCGCCGAATCGGGGAAGACTTCCAGCTTCAGGCCGGTGATCCGCTGGAGCCGCGAGGCGATCGCGCGGGTGCTGGGGCGGCCGATCACTCGATAGTCCTCATGGAACGGATCGGGACCGTCGGCTCGAATGGAGCGATCGGGGAGCGTTTCGAGCCGCGAGCCGGCGGACGCCGTGCGTTGGTCGCCGACGAATGGAATCCATGTGGCGAACTCGGGCTCTGTGGCGGCGATCCGTTCGGACAGCCAACGTTCAAAGGCTGGCTCAGCGGCTTTGCGAGCGGCGTCGCGGTCGGACTCGCGTTGGGCGAGCCAGCTTTGGGCGGCTGCGACCGCGCGTGGGGTCCGCGACGAACTGTAGGCGAGGTACGGTTTGGCGTTGCGGCCGGCGGCGCCCGTCTCGTCGATGCTGTTGAAGAACGCCGCCAATTGGTAGTACTCGGCTTGCGTGATCGGATCGTATTTGTGGCTGTGGCATTGGCAGCAGCCCAAGGTGAGTCCGAGCCAAACGGCGCCCGTGGTGTTCACGCGGTCGATGACGTAGTCGATCCGCGATTCCTCGGGATCGCGGCCGCCTTCGCCGTTGGTCATATGGTTGCGGTGGAAGCAGGTCGCCAGCTTTTGGTCGGCGGTGGCGTTGGGCAGCAGGTCGCCGGCGAACTGTTCGCGGGTGAATTGGTCGAACGGCATCCCGCGTCCCAGCGATTCGATCACCCAATCGCGCCACGGCCAGTTGGTGCGGGTCTCGTCGCCTTGGTAGCCGTCGGTGTCCGAGTAGCGGCTGGCGTCGAGCCAAAACCAGGCGAGCCGTTCGCCGAAGTGGGGCGAAGCGAGCACGCGGTCGACGAGCGTTGGATAATCGTCGGCACGGAGGGTTTCCGCTGCGGTGGCGTCGTCGGCTGTTTCGCCCGCGAGCGATTCTGGATGGGGGGGCAGGCCGAGCAAGTCGAGATGAAGACGGCGGGCGAGCGTGGCGTGTGAAGCCTCGGGGGAAGGACGCCAACCGCGGCTTTCAAGTTCGCGAAGCACGAAATAGTCGAGCGGTTGCCGGGGCCAAGCCTGATCGCGGACGGTGGGCAGCGCGGGGCGTTCGATCGGTTCGAAGGCCCAATGTCTTCCCCAGGCGGCTCCTTCGTCGATCCAGCGTCGGATGAGCGCGATTTGCGCGGCGGTCGGGCGCCGTTTCGCGCTCGGCGGGGGCATCATCTCAGCGGGATCGGTGGAGACGATCCGTCGCGCCAGTTCGCTCGCGGCGCTCTGGCCGGGAACGATCACGCGGTCGGACTCGCGCAGCGCCCCGGCGGCCGTGTCGAGCCTCAAGCCGGCGGCTCGCGTCTTTTCGTCCTGGCCGTGACAATGGAAACAGTGGTCGGACAGGATCGGCAGGATGTCGCGGGCGAACTTGACAGGCTCGGCGCCAGTCGCTTCCTGGTGGAAACCGAAAGGACCGACGAAAACGACGACGAACGCGACGACGAACGCTTCCATGAACGCGATGACGAACGCGGCCATGAACGCGACTGCGGGGAAAAACTCGCGAGTGGCAAGGAATGATTGGGCCGTGCCCGTCCGAGGCGAGGCGGGAAAGATCGGTTGCGGACGTGGCGCGGTGGGGAAGGGCATGGACGAACTCCGCGAAGGTCGGCGGGGCGGGCGCGATCGAACTTCGCGGCGGGACGACGGGCTGGCGGGTGGCCGGTTCAGCTAGCCGACAGCTGGGACATCTGACCAGCATGTCTGTCGGCGAGCGGCACTAGGGCCGTCGTTCGCGGAAGTTGCCCTCATCATCGTTTCCGCCGTCGGCATCGCCAAGGTTGGGAGTCGTGCGTTCGCGGAAATTCTCGTCCCCGCCTTCGCCCCGTCCACCTTTGTGGAAGGTGTCGGGCAGCGCCTTGGGAGCCGCTCCGTAAACTCCGCCGCGAGCGGGCTGGGCGGCGACGTTGCGGCTAATCCAAACGTGATACACGTCGCCCGAGCGATCGCGGAGCACCATCTTCGCTTCCATGTTCATCGGAATGCGGTCGCGAGCGTTTTTCAATTCCGACAGACTGCGAGTGGCTCGGCCGCCAAGCCGGAGAATCGTGTCGTAGCGGCCAATGCCGCCGTCGGCGGCGAGCCGCTGGGCGGGCGTGCGCGGAATGAAGCTATCGATACGCATGCCCTCGCCGTCGGAGACCACGTAGACGCCCAAGTAGCCTGGGTAGTTCGGATTCTGAGCGTGCGACGATGCTGTTCCCGCGAGCGCTACTGCGAGAAAGGTCGCCGCCGCTGCCAGGAAGACGGTGGTAAGTCGGGGAGAAAAACGCATCGGAAGAACCTCCATACACGTCCGAAGAAGAGAAACCAGGTGGGCCGAGTCGAGTGCCAAACGACCGCGGATGGTTGGCGTTGGCAGTCCCAACACCCCTCGTCTCGCGGAGTCCCACACCGCCGTCGCCATGGTATGCGGTAGGACACGAGAAAAGCAACGTGACCATGGGTTACGCATCGTTTCATCGTTTCCCGCCGTCCTCGTTCCCCGCCGAGCCGTAGGCGATGGCTTGGCCTCCAACCCGCTCGGCGACGCGGCGCCGATTCCGGGCGCCACGCGAGCCAGCGCCTTCGGCTTGGCGGAAAACGAATCGATCGCAACAGGTCGTCGTATCGCGGCACTCCTAGGCCTACCGACCTGCAAAAGAGCACCTACCTTAGGGCAAACGCCTTATCATCGTATCGACTTCAGACTTGAGCGTCGGGAGCAACCGGTTGAGATGATTCACTAAGTCGCGGCTAGCATGAACGATTGTCAAGACGAGAATATCGTCATGCCACTTTACACAGACAACCATGTGGGATTCGACATGATGAGCCAGCAGTGAATCGATTATGGGTATCGGCAACAAGATACCCGGCTGAGACTCGACGAGACAGAAGAATCGATCAAAGGCATCGAGATACTTGGCCGCTTGATCATGTCCCCAGCGGGATATCGTGTAGGACTCGATTTGCCGCAGGTCGTCGATCGCCCGATCCGTTAAAAAAACCTTCGGGTTCCTCGCCTTCGCCATTATCGACGATTCTTTTTCATGAGTTCGCGAACGCTTCCCTTGAACGGACGCACACGTCCCTGCGCGGCGTCTTGAAAGGCGGCGATGACCCCGTCGCGAAGGCGTTCGGCCTCCATTTGTTGCTTGTGCCGGCGAATCAGATCGCGAACGAATTCGCTTGGCGTGGCATATAAGGTTCCATCGCCGCACTGGGCGTCGACGAACGCCCTCAACTCATCGGTAAGGGACAGATTGAGCGTTGACGCCATGGTGGTCTCCGTACGACACACTATCCCTCTCCGCCCGTTAGATGTCAATATTCGCCATGCTTACCACCCCATCGTTTCCCGCCGTCCTCGTTCCCCGCCGAGCCGTAGGCGATGGCTCGGCCTCCAACCCGCTCGGCCAGAAGAGCCGCTCGATGTCCATGACGAGCCGATCCATTGGCGCCATCGTTGTTGGCGCTGGGGCGACACGTGTTCGCACCGCTACCGGGCGGCTCACGCCGCTCCGCTAAAAACCGGGCGGCTCACGCCGCTCCGCTAAAAACCGGACGGCTTACGCCACGCCGCTAAAAACCGGGCGGCTCACGCCGCTCCGCTAAAAACCGGACGGCTTACGCCACGCCGCTAAAAACCGGACGGCTTACGCCACGCCGCTAAAAACCGGGCGGCTTACGCCGCTCCGCTAAAAGCCGGATGGGTTCGGCTATACGAGGATTTCGCGGATCGGCTGGCCGCCGTGGGCGATCGGAACGGGGCGGCCGGTGGGATCGGGAACGGTCATGCCCGGGTCGATGCCGAGCGCTTGATAGACGGTGCAGCACACGTCCGAGGTGCTGACCGGTCGATCTTTCACATAGGCCGCTTGCGCGTCCGACTCGCCATACACCGTGCCGCCGCGGATGCCGCCGCCAAAGAACACCGTCGAATAGCAATGGGTCCAGTGGTCGCGGCCCGCGTTGCCGTTGATCTTCGGAGTGCGGCCCATCTCGCTTGTCACGAGCACCATGGTTTCGTCCAGCAAGCCGCGGGCGTCGAGATCTTCGAGCAACGCCGTGAGCGTCTGGTCGAAATGCGGCAGCTTGTTATCGCGGAGGATCGCGAAATTCTTCGTGTGCGTATCCCACGCGTCGTAGTCGACCTTCACCCGATCCCAAAACAGATCCCAGGTGACGTTCACGAACCGCACGCCCGACTCGATCAACCGCCGCGCGATCAACGTGCTGTGCCCAAACAGCGTCCGGCCATAGCGTTCGACCAACTTCGGATCCTCGGCGCCCACGTCGAACGCCGCCCGCGTTTGCGAACCAACCAACATGCTGAGCGCCTGCCGCTTCGAGCGGTCATGCAGTCCCAAGGCGTTGAGCCCGCTTCCGCCCGCCGCGGTCGCGGAAGCGGCACCAGCCAACTCGATCCGCCGCCACTCGCTGTCGAACTGTTCGAGCAGTCCGCGGCGGGACGCGAAGCGGTCGACCGTCAGGTCCGCTGGCAGTTGGCTGTTGGCGATGAATGGGATCCCGCGAACCACTCGGGGTTGCCCAGGCAGCGGCGGCGGGGCGGAATCGTCGCCGAACGGCTGGCATTCCGTGAACAGCGGATCGCAGCGTCGGCCCAGAAAGCCGCCGTAGGGACCGGGTCGGCGGATGTTCTGACCCCAGCCCAAATAGCATGGCAGATAGACGTAGTCGGGCAGATCCCGCCGCACGCCGCCCGCCTGCCGCAGGTATTCGCACACCGAACCCATGCTCGGCGGATAACTCGATTTGGTCGTCGTGATGTCCGGCAACAACTGTTCCAGCCCGGTGTAGCTGGGCAGCGTGTTGTGGCAGCCGGCGGCGTGGTTGAGCGATCGGACAATCGCCGCGCGATGCATCCAACGCGATGTTTTCGGCAGCAATTCGCCAATCCGGATGCCGGCCACATTCGTGTCGATCGGCTTGAATTCGCTCCGCACCTCGCGCGGCGCGTCCGGCTTCAGATCCCACATGTCCTGAGTCGCGGCGCCGCCCAGGAGATACAGCACGATCACGTTTTTCGCGCGAGCCCGTCCGAGGACGCCTCCCGCCGTTTCCGCACGCAGCAGTTCCGGAAGACCGAAACCGCCCAACGCCGTCAACGCGCCGGCCGCCAAGGTTTCTCGGCGAGTGACTCCATCGCAACAACGTCGCGGACTCCCGAGCATCCTCAGCATGGCGATCCCCTTAGGGTGACTTTTCCGCTTTGGTTTCCGTTCCTGAGCCCGTTCCCGTTTTGGGGTCCGTTCCCGTTTCCGTTCCCGTTTCCGCTTCCGTTTGCGTTGCGGCGACCGCCAATTCGCCGACGAGTTTCTGATCCTTGACGCTCCACACGCTGACGCGGCCCGTGTAATCGCCGACGAACGCCCGCTCGCCGTCGTGGCTGAACACGACGCGCATCGGCAGGTCGCCGAAGCCTTCAAACTTCGCGGCTTGCGTCCCGTCCGCCTTCCAGAGCCGCGCCGAGCTATCCCGGCCCACGCTCGCGAACATGCCGTTCATCGCGTAGCGAACCGAGAGCACGCCCGGCAGCTTATTCCGCGGCGAGGGAACGCCACGGGTTGCGGCCGCCGGGTTCGCGGCATGGGCATTGATCGACCGGGTGGGAAAACCGTCCTCGGCGTACCAGAGAATGACTCGACCGTCTTCGCTGGCGGTGGCGAGCATCTGCGAGTCCGCTCGCCAACTCAAATCGGTGATCGATTCGCGGTGATCTCCCAACGTGAAGACAATTCCGCCCGTCGCCGCTTCCCAGATGAAGGCCCCGCCATTGCGGTCGCCGGACGCGAGCAGTTCGCCATCGGGGCTGAACTCGACGGACGTGATCCAGTCGGTATGCTTCTTCACCTTGTAACGCAGTTCGCCGGTC